>JBEKGT010000006.1:0-20181 GCA_050012655.1 Gemmatimonadales bacterium
CACGGGGCCTTCCGCGCGCCGCCGATGGAGCGGGTGATGAGCGCCACCGCGCCCATCGGCTCCGCCACCTCGACCACCAGCTTGCCGTATGTCTCGTGCAGGAGGTCGATGACGATCGTCCGCTCGGGGTGCGCGACGTCCCAGAAGACAAGCCCGCCGTCCTGGTAGAACGTCCCCGCGCGGAAGATGTTCGGGATCTCCGTCCCTCCCAGCTTCAGCCCCTGGAACCACCCCATCGCCGGCTCCGGGTCCCAGTGCGCGCCGGTGATGTGCTCGAGCGGGATCTCGAGGCGGCTCCGCAGCGACCAGAGCTTGTCCCACCCCTCGACCTCGAAGATCGCCCGCTCACCCTCGATACGGATCTCGACCACGCTATCCCCCTGTGGCGCGCCCCGCGCGGGGCGCTCGTGCGGCTAACCTGTCCCCGCCGCGCCGCGGCCGCCAGCGCCGTCGCCTCTGTGTGGCATCCTCCCGCATTCACGAGCATATTGCTCGTAAATATGGACGACCTGGAGCGCTACTTCGAGCCCTTCCGGGCCAACATCGTGGGCCACGGCCAGACGTTCCGCTCGCCGCACGGGGAGCAGCGGATCGTCTACGCCGACTGGACCGCGAGCGGCCGCCTCTACCGTCCGATCGAGGAGCGTCTCCTCGAGCAGGTCGGGCCCTTCGTCGGGAACACCCACTCCGAGCTGAGCGCGACGGGCGCGGCGATGACGCTGGCCTATCACGAGGCGCATCGCATCCTCAAGGCGCACGTGCACGCGGGGCCCGACGACGTCATCCTCACGCCGGGCTCGGGGATGACCGCGGCGGTGAACAAGTTCCAGCGCATCCTCGGCCTCAAGGCGCCGGAGGGGCTGCGGTCCCGCATCCATCTCGCGGACGCGGAGCGCCCGGTCGTGTTCGTGACCCACCTCGAGCACCACTCCAACCACACCTCGTGGTACGAGACGCTGGCGGACGTCGAGGTCGTGCCTCCAGACGAGCACGGCGTCGTGGACCTCGCGGCGCTCGACGCGCTCCTGGACCGCTACGCCGAACGGCCGGTCAAGATCGGCGCCTTCTCCGCCTGCTCCAACGTCACCGGTGTCTTCACGCCGATCCACGAGATGGCGAAGCGGATGCACCGCGCCGGCGGCGTGGCGTTCGTGGACTTCGCGGCCTCGGCGCCGTACGTGGCGATGGACATGCACCCCGCCGATGGCGAGGAGCGGCTCGATGCCGTGCTCTTCTCGCCACACAAGTTCCTCGGCGGCCCGGGCTCCTCCGGGGTGCTGATCTTCGACCGCCACCTCTACCACAACAGCGTCCCCGACGACGCCGGCGGCGGGACGGTGGCGTGGACGAACCCGTGGGGTCGCTACGCCTTCGTCAGCGACGTGGAGGCCCGGGAGGATGGCGGCACGCCGGGGTTCCTCCAGACGATCAAGGCGGCGCTCGCGGTGCGGCTCAAGGAGGAGATGGGCATCGCGCGGATGCTGGAGCGCGAGGAGGCCATCGTGCCGCAGGCGATGGCCGCCTTAGAGGCGATCCCGGGGCTGCACCTCCTGGCCCGCGGGCAGCGCCACCGCCTTGCGATGCTCTCATTCTACGTTGAGGACATCCATTACAACCTGATGGTGCGCCTCCTCAACGACCGCTTCGGCGTGCAGGCGCGGGGCGGGTGCTCGTGCGCGGGGACGTACGGTCATTATCTGCTCAACGTGGACCCCTCGCGCTCCAAGGCCATCACCGACCGCATCGACCGCGGCGACCTCTCCGAGAAGCCGGGGTGGGTGCGGCTCTCCTTCCATCCCACGACCACCGTGGCCGACCTCGACCACTGCGTGCGCGCGGTGGCGGAGATCGTCGAGCACATCGGGGAGTGGTCGAAGGACTACGTCTACGCGAAGGCGAGCAACGAGTACGCGCACCGCAGCGGGGCGGGGGCCGCGCCGGCGATGGTGAAGGGCTGGTTCGACGGGCTGTAGTACCCCAGATTGCGCCATCCCATGATCGCATCGTGGTGAACCGGCGCGCTCACGCGCTCGCCCTCCTCGCGCTGGCGGAGCTGCTCGGGATGTCGGTGTGGTTCTCGGCGAGCGCGCTGGCGCCGCAGCTCAAGGCCGCGTGGTCGCTGAGCGACGTCCAGGCGGGGTGGCTCAGCAGCGCCGTGCAGCTCGGCTTCGTCGCGGGCACCGCCACGGCGGCCCTGCTCAACCTCGCGGACATCATCCCCTCCCGGACGTACTTCGGCCTCTCGGCACTGGCGGCGGGCGCCTGCAACGCGGCGCTCCTTGCAGCAGGGGGGTTCGTCCCCGCGCTGCTCACGCGCTTCGGCGTGGGTTTCTTCCTCGCCGGCGTCTATCCGCCCGCGATGAAGATGGTCGCGACCTGGTACCGGGACGGACGGGGATTCGCCATCGGGACCGTGGTGGGCGCGCTCACGGTGGGGAAGGCGACACCCTTCCTGGTGCACGGGCTCGAGCACGCGGGGCTCGCGCCGGTGGTGCTGCTGGCCAGCGCCGCGAGCGCGGCGGCCGGCCTGCTCGTGCTGACGGCCTACCGCGACGGTCCCTACGCTTTCGAGCGCCGGCCGTTCGACTGGCACCTGGTGGGCACGGTGCTGCGGCACCGCGAAGTGCGCCTCGCCACCAGCGGGTACCTCGGGCACATGTGGGAGTTGTACGCGATGTGGACGTGGATCGCGGCGTTCCTGGCGGCGGGCGCCGGCCTCTCGCCCCGCGGGGCCGACCTCGCCGGATTCGCCGCCATCGCGGTGGGCGGGGCGGGGTGCGTCGTGGGCGGGATACTCGCCGACCGCCATGGCCGCGAGCGGCTCACGATCTGGGCGATGGCGCTGAGCGGGGCCTGTGCGGCCGTCGTTGGCCTCACCGCTTCCGCGCCAGGAGTGGTCGTCGCCGTGGCCGTCGTCTGGGGCTTCGCGGTGGTGGCGGACTCCGCGCAGTTCAGTGCCCTGGTCACCGAGCTCGCGCCCGCCCACGCGGTCGGGACGGCACTCACGCTCCAGACGTCGCTGGGGTTCCTGTTGACGATGGCGTCCATCCAGCTCGTGCCGCACCTGGTGGGCGCCGTGGGGTGGCGCTGGGCCTTCGTCGCGCTGGCGTTCGGCCCCGCCGCGGGGATCGCAGCGATGCGCCGGCTGCAGCGCCTCCGCGCTATGGCTCGGCCGCCAGCGCCCGCCCCGCGAGGATGGTGACGTTGTCGCTCCCGCCCCGCTCCAAGGCGAGGGCGAGGAGCGAGCGGCAGAGCTGCTCCGCCGAGCGCATCGCGCCCACCCGCTCGGCGATCTCCGCGTCCGTCACGTGCTTGGTCAGACCGTCGCTGCAGAGCAGGATGACGCACCCCCGCTCGTGGATGTCGAGGCGGCTCACCTCGGGCGTCGCCGCGCCGCCGCCAATGGCGCTCGCCAGCACGCTCCCCAGCGGCGACGCCGACGCCTGCTCCGCCTTCAGGATCCCCTTGTCCACCAGGTCCTGCGCCACCGTCTGATCGCGGGTGATCTGATGGAGCGCGCCGTCGCAGTAGTGGTAGCAGCGGCTGTCCCCCACCTGCACCACGTAGGCCCACGGCCAGACGGCGAGCGCAAGGGTGAGGGTCGTCGCCATCCCGCCGTGGGAGGGGTTGGCGGCGGCATCGGCGAGCACCGCGGCGTGCGCCTCGAGCGCCGCGGCGCGCAGCATGCTGAGCAGCTCCCCCTCGTCCACCGTCCCCGCCGCGTGGTAGCTCCGGAGCGTGGAGGAGACGTAGCGGGTGATTGTCTCGACCGCGACGCGGCTCGCCTCGCTCCCCGCCGCGCCGCCCCCCACACCGTCCGCCACCAGTAGGATCGTCGCGAGCCGCTCCCCGCGGAGGGGTAGGCCGTCCGCGGCGGGCAGGCTCGTCGCGTGGACCACCACCTGCTGGTGGACCGTGGCGAGGAGGAAGTGGTCCTGGTTCTCGCGGCGCACATTGCCGCGGTGCGTGAGCCCGAAGAGGTCCAGCTCGCTGTCCAAGGGCCGCTCCGCGAGCCGGATCGAGAGGGCGGCGGTCTGGAGGTCGGAGGCCGTCATCCCGCCGCTCCCGTTCCAGGTCCGGCCTTCCGGAAGAACTCGCCCAGCGCCAGGGGGCCGTCGCCGAGGCCGACGAGCGCGAGCGCGCCCGCGAGGAGCAGCCCCTCGATCTCGGGGGAGTGGCCGCTCGGGAGCACCGCCACGAGGATCGCGACCGCCATGTCCACCACCATCAGCGCCGCCCAGAGGCGTGTCCAGAGCCCGAGTACCACGCACGCGGCGCCGGCGGTCTCCACCGTCATCACGACCAGGGCCGAGAGCGTGGGAACCGGGATGCCGAGCTCGCCGAAGAAACCAGCCACACCCCCGACGCCCATGTGGAGCTTGCCCATGCCGTGGTGGAGGAACACCAGACCCACCCCGAGGCGGAGCGCCACGGGCGCGAAGGGCCGCAGTCTGTCGGCGAGCGCCGAGATTCGCTGGAACGGTCCCACGGTCCCTCCGTTCACTCGATCCGCACCGGGACGCTGCGGCAACGCCTCGTCCCGCCGAGGGACCAGAAGTCGAGGCGCAGCGTGCCCGGCGCGGATGGCGTGCACGCGAAATCGTACGTCTCTCCGACGGAGATGGCTACCCGTGCCTGCCGGGTGAGGAGGCCGTGGGCCACCAGCGTCTCTCCGGGGAGCGCGTTGCGGACCGACGCACGGATCTCCGTCCCCTCGGGAACGCGGATCAGCGGACCGGGGTTGCGCAGCGGCTCGCCCTCATCGGCGAACGCCTCTACATCGAGGCCGGCCCCCATCGCCTCCTCGGGGAACCAGCGCCCCCGGCGGGCCACGAGGCGGACCGTCAATACGCCGGCCGAGAGCCATCCCGCAGGAACGCGGTTCGCGTCCGCGACGATCGCCGGGGGTCCTCGCCGGGCCGGGCACCGGGGACGCGCGCGGCCGCCGCGGTCCCCGAACGGAGCGGGGCGAGCAGAGACAGCGCGAGGGCGGCGGCGGCTGCGCGTGGCATCGGCGCCTCTGGGAACAGGGTGGTGGCGATTGCGATGGCGGGAGAAATCTGAATATATCTGTCGGCAATCCGTCCGCCACCATGCTGCGCTCAGGCGGGCCCGCCGGGGCCGGCCCCGCTCGAGGTGGCTGCGGCGACCGGAGTGGCTAGAATTCGTGCATGGACACTCGCACTCTCGGCACCCAGGGTTTAACGGTCACCGCGCTCGGACTCGGCTGCATGGGGATGTCCGAGTTCTACGGCGCCGCCGACGAGGTGGAGTCGGTGGCCACCATCCACCGCGCCCTCGACCTCGGCATCGCCTTCCTCGATACGGCCGACATGTACGGGCCGTATCGGAACGAGGAGCTGGTCGGCAAGGCGCTCCGCGGCCGGCGCGACCGCGTCGTGCTCGCCACGAAGTTCGGGATCGTCCGGAGCGCGACGGATCCATCCGTCCGAGGCGTCAATGGCCGGCCGGAGTACGTGAGGCAGAGCTGCGAGGGGTCGCTGAAGCGGCTCGGCACCGATCACATCGACCTCTACTACCAGCACCGGGTAGACACGATGGTGCCGATCGAAGACACGGTCGGCGCCATGGCGGAGCTGGTGCGCGAGGGAAAGGTGCGGTTCCTGGGGCTGTCGGAGGCGGGAGCGGCGACCATCCGACGGGCCCACGCCGTCCATCCGATCACCGCGCTGCAGTCGGAGTACTCGCTCTGGACGCGCGACCCCGAGCCGGAGATCCTGCCCACCCTCCGCGAGCTGGGGATCGGCTTCGTCGCCTACAGCCCCCTGGGACGCGGCTTCCTCACCGGACGCATCCGCAGTGCCGACGACCTCGCGCCGGACGACTTCCGCCGCAACTCGCCGCGGTTTCAGGGAGAGAACTTCCGGAAGAACCTCGAGCTGGTAGAGCGGGTGGAGGCACTGGCGCGCTCGCGGGGCGTGACGGCGGGCCAGTTGGCCCTGGCGTGGGTCGCGGCGCAGGGGAGGGACATCGTGCCGATTCCCGGTACGACCCGCCGCAAGCACCTCGAGGAGAATGTGGCGGCGATGGACCTAGTACTGCTGCCGCAGGAGCTGGACGCGCTGAACAGCGCGGTGCCGCCCGGCGCCGCGAGCGGCCTGCGCTACCTCCAGGCAGCGATGGGGTCGCTGAACAGGTAAGATAAGTCAGGGCAGTCGCTTACCGCGCTGCAAATCCGTGCAGATGTCGCGATGATGTGGTGTCGCTGTCGGCTAAACTCGCCTAGTCGATGGGCTCAGCGCGCCCGCCAGGCGGCCAAGGCGGCCGCCACGGCGGTGACCGCGAGGGCGCTCCCCACAGCCTGCAGGGTGACGCGGGTCGCCTGGCGCTTCAGCAGGGCGAGTTGGTCCCGGTCGAACTTCTTTGGGCCTTCCGCATCCTCTTCCTTCTGGCCCGCCGCGGCGAGGAAGACGCACGTCCGCTCGCGGGCCTGGAAGTAGCCGAGTGCGGCGGCCAGGAAGGCGAGGCCGGGGCCGAACATCTCGATCGCGGGAAGGCGCAACAAGACGATCCGGGTGGCGCCGATGAGTCCCAGGCCGAGGGCGACGCCTCCGCCCCAATAGCGGAGCTTGCGGCCGTGCGCGCCGATGTTCGGGACGCAGTTGGGCTTGGTCGGGACCTCGGCGGCGGGGGCGGGGGCGGCAGGCTGTTCCATGAGGGCGGCAATATCCGGCTCCCGGGCCGGCGAAGCAAGCGAGCCGCTCGCTCCGCCAAGCGCCCTCCGCGGCGCGGACCACGCCGGGCCGCCGCCGGCGTGGGTGCGGATGGTGTCGGGGCCCAACCCGCCGGCGCCGAACGGGAACGCGGAGCTGGTGACGAACCTGGCGCCGGGCAACTACGCGATCGTCTGCTTCGTGCCCGACGATCACGGGGTGCCGCACTTCGCCAAGGGGATGGCGCGGCCGGTGGTGGTGGCGCCGAGGGGCGCTCCGCCGGCGTTGCCCCTGGGCGGGGCGTCGGGGATGATCCCCGGCGACCACGCGACCTTCACAATGAACTTCACGCCGGGGAACTACCCGCTACTCTGCTTCCTCCCCGGCGGGAAGGACGGCAAGGAGCACGCGCTGCACGGCATGGTGAAGCAGATCCACGTGAGTTGACGCCGCTCGCGGTGGGGAAAGGAACGGCGCGCCGGAGTGCGTCCCGGCGCGCCGTCTGTCGTTCGGGGACTGCGCCCGCTGACGGTCCTAGTGCGACTCCGTGCCCTTCAGCCAGCGGTTGAGCCAGGCGTCGGAGTTCCGCTGGATCAGCATCGCGCTCTGGCCGTTGTACGCGGCGCCGTGCCGGCCCGGCGGGTAGATCCTGAGGTCCGCGTCCACGCCGGCGTTGGCGAGCGCCGTCAGGAACTGCATCGTGTGCTGCGGGTGGACGTTGTCGTCGCGCAGCGAGTGGATCACGAGGAGGTGCCCCCGGATGCGTCCGGCGCGGAGCAGCACCGAGGCGCTGTCGTAGCCGGCGGCGTTGTCAGGGAGGAGCCCCATGTACCGCTCGGTGTAGATCGTGTCGTAGAGCCGGTGGTCGGTCACGGCCGAGTTGGCGACGCCGACGCTGAAGATGTCGGGGTAGGTCGCCATGGTGTAGAGCGTGGTGTACCCGCCGTAGCTCGTCCCCATGATGCCGACGTGCGCGCTGTCCACCCACGGCATGTGCTGGAGGTAGCGGGCCGTCTCGGCGAAGTCGTGCGCCTCCCAGGTGCCGAGGTGGCGGTAGGCGCCCTTCATGAAGGCGCTGCCGTAGTTGTTGGACGGCCGGTTGTTGACGTCCACCAGGATGAACCCCTCCTGGGCCAGCCACTGCTGGAAGCCGCTCCCGCCCCACCGGTCATAGACGGCTTGCGAGCCGGGGCCGCCGTAGATGGTGAACACCACGGGATAGCGCCGGGTGGAGTCGAAGTCCGGCGGCCGGACCATCGAGAAGTCGAGGCGCTGGCCGTCGGAGGTGGTGAACGACGCGAGTTCGGTCGGGGCGTAGGCGTGTGACGCGACCCACTGTGTGACGGCGGCGTTGTCCTCCATCTTGCGGAGCATCTGGCCGCCGGTGGCCGTGGTGGCCCACGTCTCGACCTGGCGCGGCTGGCGGGTGCTCGACCAGCTGTCGATGAAGAACTTCGCGTCGGGCGACATGTTGATGCCGTGCGTGCCCTGGGTCTGCGTGATGCGGCGCGGATTCGTGCCGTCGAACCTCACGCTGTAGAGCTGGCGCTGGAGGGGCGAGGCCTGGGTCGAGCTGTAGTAGATGGTCTGCCCGCGCGCGTCGATCCCCTCGATGCGGGTCACGCTCCAGTTGCCCCGGGTCACCTGGTTGAGGAGGCGGCCGGAGTAGTCGTAGCGGTAGATGTGCTGCCACCCGTCGCGGTCGGAGATCCAGAAGAACTGCGTCGCCCCGTCGGGGAAGCTCATCAGGTCCTGGACGCCGCCGTAGAAGTCGTAGACGTCGATCCAGGCGCTGTTGCTCTCGGTCATCACCAGCCGCTTCCCGCCCGTGCGTACGTCGAAGAAGTACAGCTTCATCGTGTTCTGGAGGCGGTTGAGCGTGATCACCGCCAGGGTGTCGGCCCGGCTCGTCCAGTAGATGCGCGGGATGTAGAACTCGCCCGTCTCGCCGGGATCGAGCCACACCTTCTGGCCGGTCCGCACGTCGGAGACGCCGATCCGCGCGGTGGCGTTGGAGTCCCCCGGTTGCGGGATGCGGATCCGCTCCCACGTGGGGTGGGCGCCCGAGAGGTCGCTGATCTGGATGACAGGCTCAGTGTGCTCGTCGAGCTGCCAGAAGGCCACGTAGTGGCTGTCGGGGGACCAGTTCCACGCCTGGGCCATCCCGAACTCCTCCTCGTAGACCCAGTCGAAGTGGCCGTTGTAGACCGTCTCGGTGGCGTCGCTGGTGAGGCGCCGCTCCTGGTTGCGGGCCAGGTCGTAGACGTACATGTCGCCGTCTCGCTCGTAGCCGAGCATCGCGCCGTCGGGGGAGAGCTCCCCGGTGCGGGCGCCGCGCGCGGCGAGCTGGAGGGAGCGGTTGGCGAGGGTGTAGACGTAGAAGTCCGACGTGCCGGAGCGCCGGTAGAGCGGGCGGAAATGGGTCTGGAAGACGAGGTGCCGGAAGTCCCGCGCCCAGTCGAACGACCGGTAGGCGAACGCCTCGCTCGTCCCGGGGAAGGTCAGCCCCTGGGCGCTGAAGAGCAGGGTGTCGTGGCCGGTGGCGGGATCCATGGCGCGGATCTCCTCGCCGTTGGCGCCGCGGGTGGTGAACGAGTAGCGGCGCCCCCCCTCGATCCACACGACGTTGCGCGGCCCGCCGGCGCCGGACATCTGGCCGCCGGCCATCAGCGCTTCCTGGAGGCTGTGGAACGGGGTCTTCTGCTGGGCCCACAGCGCGGCGGGTGCGAGCAGGAGGGCGAAGGCGAGCACGCGGACGGTCTTGAAGCGCATCGGGACTCTCGCTGCGTGAGGGACGGGATGGATACGGCGGATCCGCGCTACACGTTGAAGCGGATGTTGAGGATGTCGCCGTCGGCGACGACGTAGTCCTTGCCCTCGACCTTCAGGTGGCCGGTGTCCCGCATCGCCTGCTCGGAGCCGGCGGCCAGGAAGGACTCGTAGGGCATCACCTCGGCCCGGATGAAGCCGCGCTCGAGGTCGGTGTGGATCTTCCCCGCCGCCTGCCGGGCCCGCGTGCCGCGGCGGATGGGCCAGGCGCGGACTTCGTCGGGCCCCACGGTGAAGAAGGACACCAGGTCGAGGAGGCCGTAGGCGGTCCGGATGAACCGGGCCAGCGCCGACTCGGCGAGGCCGAGGTCCTGGAGGAACGCCGCCTGGTCGGCCGGGTCCATCGCGGCGATCTCGGCCTCGACGCTGGCCGAGAGGACGAGGCCCGCCGCGTGGAGGGCGCCGAGCCGCTCGGCGATGGCCGGAGGGAGAGGCTGGGCCGCCTCCGCCTCGCTGCGGTTCATCGCGACGAGGAGGGGGCGGTCGGTGAGGAAGCCGTAGCCCCGCAGCGCTTCGCGGTGCAGGACGTCCTCGGAGAGGGCGCGGAGCGGGACCTCGTGCTCCAGCGTCTCCTTCATCAACTCGAAGGCCTGCATCTCGAGCGCGTCGGGCTTGTCCTTCTTGGCACGGTCGAGCCGCCGCTCGACGGCGTCGAGGTCGGCGAGGAGGCACTCGGTGGCGAAGGCGTCGAGCTCGGCGGCGGGGTCGGGGGCCGATTCGATGGCGGGATTGGGGAACGCCCGCAGGACGAGGCAGAGGGCGTCCTGGTCGGCGATCTGCCGCAGCGCCTTCTTGGAGAGCCCCTTGTGCTCGGCGCCGTGCTCGCCGGGGATGTCGCTGAAGACGATCTCGGCGTAGGTGGTCTTCTTCGGCTTGAACATCCCGCTCAGCGTGTCGATCCGCGCGTCGGGGACCTTCACGGTGCCAAGGTGCACCTCGCCGCCGAAGCCGACGGGGACGTTGAGGCCGGTCAGGGTGTTGAAGACCGTCGTCTTGCCTGAGCCCGCGAAGCCCACCAGTCCGATTCTCATGCGGGAAACATCCGATGCCCGGCCAAGAAGCGCTAGCCGGCGACTGCGGCCGGCGCCGCCCCCACGCCCCGCGCGCTAGAGGAAAGCCCAGGCGGCGGTCCAGCGATCGCTGATCGCGTCGCCTGTCACGCCGACAGGCTCATCGCCGGGAGGCCCGGCCGCTCGGCGTAGAGCGTCAGTTGCCGGACGAGCGGCCCCAGCCGCAGGTGGGTGAGCAATGGGGCCAGCTCACGGGCGACGGCCGTGCTGGGCGCCGTCGGTCCGGTCCCGGCCTCGATGTTGCGCCGCAGGACATCGGCGAGCGCCGTCTGTTCTCCGAGGACGGCCTCGATCATGAAGGGGATACGGGGGTCGGCAGGGCGCTAGGGGGCCACCAGGTCGGCGTACTCGGGGTGCCGTCGGAGGTAGGCCGCAACGTACGGGCACGACGGCATGACCTTCTGTCCGGACGCACGGGCCCAGTCGAGCGCATACGCCGCCAGAGCGCCGGCGACCCCGCCGCCGCGCAGCTCCGCGGGGACGAAGGTGTGGTGGAAGTCGAGGGTGTTGGCGTCGCGCTCGGAGTAGCGCAGCTCGGCGACCTGCCCGCCGACGTCGGCGACGAACCGGCTGCCCGCCTCGTCGCGCTGGATGGTGATGTCCATGTTGGGAAGATAGCACGCCGCGCCCGCGCGGGTTGCCGGAGCGAGCCGTCGCGGGCCACATTCTCCGCCATGCGCCTCGCCGCCTTCATCCCCCCCGTGCTGGCGTTGCTCGCCGCCTGCACGAGCGCCGCGCGCCCGTCCGGCCCCGCCCCCCTCGCCCCGAGAAGCGCGATGCTCCCCTTCCAGGACCCCGACCTCCCCCTCGAGACCCGTCTCACGTCTCTCGTCTCACTCATCACGCTCGACGAGAAGGTCGCCCAGCTCCAGAACGCCGCCCCCGCCATCGAGCGCCTCGGCATCCCCGCCTACGACTGGTGGAGCGAGGGGCTCCACGGCGTCGCGCGCGCGGGGCTCGCCACCGTCTTCCCGCAGGCCATCGGCCTCGCGGCGACGTGGGACACCGACCTGATGCTCCGAGTGGCGACGGCCATCTCCACGGAGGCGCGCGCCAAGCACCACGAGGCGTTGCGGCATGGGCGGAGCGGCATCTACGAGGGGCTCACCTTCTGGTCGCCGAACATCAACATCTTCCGCGATCCGCGGTGGGGGCGCGGGATGGAGACGTTCGGCGAGGATCCCTTCCTGACCGGCCGGCTCGCGGTGGCCTTCGTGCGGGGGATGCAGGGCGACGACCGGCGCTACCTCCGCGTCGTGGCGACGCCGAAGCACTTCGCGGCGCACAGCGGGCCGGAGGGGGGGCGCCATCGCTTCGACACGGCGGTGAGCGAGCACGACCTCTGGGACACCTACCTCCCGGCGTTCGAGGCCGCGGTCGTCGAGGGAGGCGCCTGGTCGGTGATGTGCGCCTACAACCGGCTGGACGGCGTCCCCGCCTGCGGGGACCGGCGGCTCCTCCAGGAGATCCTCCGCGACGGGTGGCGGTTCCCCGGCTACGTCGTCTCCGACTGCGATGCGGTGGACGACATCCGCGCCGGCCACAAGCTCACCACCGACTCCGCCGAAGCGGCCGCGATGGGCCTTCGCGGGGGGACCGACCTCAACTGCGGGCGGGCGTATGCGGCGCTCGGCGACGCGGTGCGCCGCGGCCTGGTGAGCGAGCAGGACGTGGACTCGTCTCTGGCGCGGCTCCTCCGCGCCCGCTTCCGGCTGGGGATGTTCGACCCGGATGCTCGTGTGCCGTACGCCGCCATCCCGATCTCCGAGAACGACTCACCCGCGCACCGCGCCCTCGCCCTCGAGGCGGCCCGGAAGTCCATCGTCCTGCTCACCAACCGCGGCGCGCTGCCGCTGCGCCGCGACCTCCGCACCATCGCGGTGATCGGTCCCAGCGCCGACGACGAGGACATCCTCCTTGGCAACTACAACGGCATCCCGCGCGAGCCGGTGACGCCCCTCGCGGGAATCCGCCGCCGGGCGGAGGCGCTCGGCGCACGCGTCGTCTACGCGCAGGGGAGCGGCTGGACGCCCTCCACGCCGGTGCTGCGGGTGGTGCCCTCGTCCGCGCTGCGCGCCGACTCCGCCGGGCAGGGCGGGCCGGGGCTCACCGCCGCCTACTTCGCCACCCACGACTTCACCGGGGCGCCCGCGGTGACGCGGGTGGACTCCGCGCTCGACTTCACCTGGTGGGAGGCGCCGCCCGCCCCCGGCGTGCCCGCCGACAGCTTCAGCGTCCGGTGGACAGGGGCCCTCGTGGCGCCCGTGTCAGGTCGGTACGCCATCGGCCTGCGCGGCCTGGGCGGAGCAAAGGCCGTGCTCGACGACTCGACGGTGGTGCAGTGGACGGACCGGCACGTCGTCCTCACGGAGTGGAAGGAGGTCGACCTCGTTGCCGGGCAGCCGCGGCGGATCCGCATCGAGTATTTCGACCGGCGCGCGTACGCGAGCATCCAGCTGGTGTGGGGGCCGCCGCATCCCGACCTCCAGGCCGAGGCGGTGCGGGCGGCGCAGGGGGCTGATGCCGTGGTCATGTTCGTCGGCCTCTCCCCCCGGCTCGAGGGAGAGGAGCTGCCGGTGCACGTCCCCGGCTTCGCCGACGGCGACCGGACCGACCTGGAGATCCCCGCGGAGCAGGACTCGCTCATCCGCGCGGTCGTCGGGGCCGGGAAGCCGGTGGTCGTGGTGCTCCTCAACGGCAGCGCGGTCGCGGCGAACTGGGCGGCGGAGCACTCGGGCGCGCTCGTCGAGGCGTGGTATCCAGGGCAGGCGGCGGGCACCGCCCTCGCGGAGGTGCTCTTCGGCGACGTGAGTCCTGCGGGCCGGCTTCCCATCACCTTCTACCGCTCGGTGGACCAGCTGCCGCCCTTCACCGACTACCGGATGGAGGGGCGCACCTACCGCTATTTCCGCGGTGACGTGCTCTTCCCCTTCGGACACGGGCTCTCGTACGCGCGCTTCCGTTATCGTGACCTGCGGGCCGCCGGGCGCGCCTCGGGCGCCGCGCCCACTCCCTCGGGGGGCGCGGAGGGTGCCGCGCCGGAGATCCGCTTGGGTGACTCGGTACAAGTGTCGGTGCAGGTGGAGAACGCGGGGAGCTGGGCGAGCGACGAGGTGGTGCAGCTCTACGTGAGCGCGGTGGACGCGGGCGCGGCGGCGCCGGTCCGGTCACTGGCGGGGTTCCAGCGCATCCACCTCCAGGCGGGGGAGCGGCGGCCGGTGTCGTTCACGCTCGGGCCGCGGGCGCTCTCGCTGGTGGATGAGGCGGGGGAGCGGTCCGTCGTCCCAGGTGTCTACGAGATCAGCGTGGGTGGGAAGCAGCCTGGTTTCCGCGGCCTCGCGGACGCGGTGACGACGGAGGTGCTCACCACCCGCGTGCGCGTGACGGGCGCGCGGGTGGTGATACCGCGTTAGGGCGCGACCGGACCCTGGGGCTCTCCGCCGCCTTCCAGGTCGGCCACGTCCGCCAAGTCCCTGGGCCGGCCGAGCGCCCGCTTGTTCCGGAGCAAGGCGTCGCGCCCGATCACCGGCACCTCGAGGCCATCCAGCGTGAGCGTGGTGCGTGCCGGCCAGGCTTCCTCGAAGGTGACGGCGGTGAGACCGGTCAGCAGGTCGATGCGGGCCGGAGCGACGCCGATCTGATAGACTAGATCAACCGAGCTGAGTTCGTCGAGGGTGAGGTCGTGGACCGGCGCACCGAAACTCCGGAGCGCAGCCAGTACGCGCTGCGCGTTCTCGCGCGTAGGCCGGACCCAGATGTCGAGGTCGCCCGTGGCGCGCGGCCGCCCGTGGACGGCGAGCGCATAGGCGCCGACCACGAGGAATTCAACGCCGGCCGCGGACAACGCGGCCAGCATCTCGACGAAGTCGCGGTTCATCCAAGACGCCCGTCTTGAAGGCCCATGCCTGGAGCGTGAGCGGCCATACCATCAGCAGGCACTGCAGCGGAGTCAGCCCGAGGGCGGGAGCGTCCTCAGGGTCGTGCAGTCGTCGCTTCCGGATGGGGAGGTCCGCTCGGTCCACGCCGGTGAATCTACGGCTCGACGCCACATCCGGCGAGCCGTGACGCGCGCCTGGTCGCCGGGGGGACACAACCCGAAAGGATCCTGAACGTGACCGGATCGTTCCCGGCTCTCCGCTCCCAACTCCGAACTCCCAACTACCTCACCCGCCCGACCTTGTCCTGCGGCCAGTCCAGCACCGTGAACCGCTGCTCGAGCCGGCGGCCCGCCACCATCCCGCGGATCACGTACTCCCCCGCCGGCATCCGCTGCAGTTCCTCGCGCGCCGTCGGGTCGCCGAGGCCGCGGGGCCGCGGCCGCTCGCGGGTGAGGTCCCAGGTGGTGCGCTGGAGCCCCGGGTAGCCGGGGCCCGTCACCGAGCGCACGGTGTCCCCCGCCGCCGTGGTGATGGTGAAGCGCACGCCCTCCGGCTGCACGTCCTTCAGCCAGTACTGGATCGCCGCCCCGCGGGTCGGGTTGGTGCCGAGGTAGTGGTTCGCACCCCAGCTCGGGAAGGTGTTCCGCGGCCGGTACTGGAAGGCGTTCGCCACCGCGAAGAGGTGCGCCGGCTCGGTGAGGAGGGAGTCGGTCATCTCCTCCAGCGGGCCGATGCTCGCGACGTAGAGCCCGCGGCCGTGCGTGGCGATCACCAGCTCGCGGAGCGCGAAGCTCTCCGCCAGACGGTCCACGCGCACCGCCGGGAAGCTCCGGCCGAGCTTCAGCCAGCGATGGCCGCCGTCCACCGTCGTCCACACCCCGGCCGTCGTGCCCACGAAGAGGAGGCGCGGGTTCCGGACGTCCTCGAAGATCGTGAGGCTGCCGTAGTCGCGCGGCAGGCCCGCGCCGATCTCGGTCCAGCTCCGGCCGAAGTCGGCCGTGACGTACACGTGCGGCGCGTAGTCGTCGCGGTGGTGGCAGTCGAGGGTGACGTACGCCGTCCCCTCGGCGTGGTACGACGCCGCGATCGCCGAGACGAAGCAGGTCGTCGGCGCGCTGCGGGGGAAGTTCGCCGTGACGTTGGTCCACGCCTTCCCTGTGTCCTGCGAGACCCACACCAGCCCGTCGTCGGAGCCGGTCCAGAGCACCGCCGCGGTCTTGGGGCTCTCCGCGATGGAGAAGAGGGCGTGGTAGCTCGTCGGCCCGCTCTCCGCCGCCGGGGTCTGGCGGGCGTTGCGCGTCATGTCGGGGCCGAGGATCTCGTAGTCGTGGCCCCGGTCCTTGAGCTTGAAGAGTCGGTTGGCGCCCACGTACACGACGCCCGGGAGGAACGCCGACGCGAGGATCGGCGCGGTCCAGTCCCAGGTGTAGCCGTAGCCGCTCTCGGCGCCGGCGTCGAGCGGCTCGGGCTGGATGTCCTCCCGCTGCCAGGTCCGGAGGTCGAGGCGCGAGATGGAGCCGAACTGCGATTCGGAGTAGACGGTGAGCGGGTCGTCGGCGGGGACCTGCACCCACATGCCGTCGCCGCCGTTCACCGGGTACCACTCCGCGTCGCTGATCCCTTGCGTCTCGCGGGTGCGGCTCGGGCCGCACCACACGCCGTTGTCCTGGAGGCCGCCGCAGATCTGGTAGGGGGCCTGGCTGCTGTCCACGATGACGGTGTAGAACTGGCCGATCGGGATCGGCTGGTGCCACCAGGCGCGCCCCCGGTCGAACGAGACGTAGGCGCCGCCGTCGTTGCCGTCGATCCAGTGCGCGGGGTCGTTCGGGTCGATCCAGAAAGCGTGGTTGTCCACGTGCACGCCCCCCATCGAGTCGGGGGCGAAGGTCCGGCCGCCGTCCTTGCTCTCGTACATCAGCACTGACGTGAAGAAGACGTGGTTCGAGTCGCCGGGGTCCACGGTGAGCTGGTCGTAGTAGTAGTGCGGCGTCGCGGCGATGTCGTTCACCTGCGTCCAGTGCCCTCCCGCGTCGCTCGAGCGGAAGATCCCGCCGGCGCGGCTCTGCGCCTGGTCGGTGATGCCGCGGTCCACCTGCACCATCGCGTAGACGACGCTCGGATTCTGCGGCGAGAGGGCGAGGCCGATGCGCCCCATACGGTCGGTGGGGAGGCCGTTGTTCAGCGCCGGATCGGTGAGCTTCGTCCACGTCGCGCCGCCGTCGGTCGTCTTGTAGACGCCGCTTCCCGCGCCCACGCCCTCCATGTGGCTCCCGCCCCAGCGGAGGCGGTGCCAGGCGGCGGCGTAGACGACCTGCGGGTTGGACGGGTCCATCGCCAGGTCGACGAACCCCGTGGTGTCGTTCACGAAGAGGACGCGATTCCAGGTCGTGCCGCCATCGGTGGTCTTGTAGATGCCTCGCTCCCCGCCGGCGCCCCACAGGTGCCCGAGCGCGGCCACGTAGACGACGTTCGGATCGGTGGGATGGATGACGATGCGGCCGATGGCCCGGCTGTCGGCGAGGCCCATCTTCGTCCAGGCGCGGCCGCCGTTGGTGGACTTGTAGACGCCGTCCCCCCAGTAGGCGGAGCGGAGGCTGTTCTTCTCCCCGGTCCCGGCCCAGAGGAGATTCGAGTCGGAGGGGGCCACGGCGAGGTCGCCGATGGACTCGGAGCCGAGTCCTTCCGACGCCGCCTGCCACGTCACGCCGCCGTTGGTGGTCTTCCAGACGCCGCCGCCCGCGGAGCCGATGTACCAGGTGCTGGGCCGCGGCTGGCTGGTGTGCGGGACCGCGATGGCCGTCACCCGGCCGCTGTAGGCGGCGGGGCCGATGCCGCGGGTGCCGATGCTCTCGACGAACCGGGCGAGCGAGTCCTTCACCTGGGCCGTGTCGCGGCGCGCGGTGTCGGCGGATGCGGCGCGGGGCTGGCCGCGCGCGGGGGGCCGGGCCGCCGGCGCCTGGCGCTGCGCGCAGAGGGGCGCGGCGGTGGCGAGGGCGAGAATGGCGGCGGCGAGCGAGCGGGCGACGGACATGGGCGGAGCCGGTGTGAGAGTGGGCGGCTATTGTAGCGCCTCGCGGGCCGAGGGGCAAAGGCGGTGGCGGGGACGCGAAGGGGCGCGGGAGCCGGCCGGCTCCCGCGCCCCGAGCGCACCTCACCCCGCGCCGTACTCCTATGGCGTGATGTGGAGGACCTTGACCTCCTGGCCGGCGGCGCCGGGCGAGACGTAGCCGATGGCGAGGGCGTCCTCGCGCACGAAGGTCACCACCGCCCGGTCCGTGGGCCGCTGCGGCGGCGGGACCGCGCGCCCCGAGAACATCTGCTGGCCCCACCACGACGCCACGGCCGAGGCGGGCTTGCCGTGCACGGCGCGCGAGAACGCGTCCCGCACTACGGCCACAGCGGGCTGGTCCACCGGGTGCACATCGCCGCCGTGCTCCCAGTGGGTGGTGTGCTTCATGAAGATGTCGGCGACCTGCTGGCGGGTGAGTGAGGAGACGGGATTGGCGGTATTGATGATGACCACGTACCCCTCGTCCTGCGCGGCGGAGGGGGCCGCCCGCGACGCCACGACGCCGAGCGCGGCGAGGGCGAGTGTGATCCACTTGGTCCGACGGGTCATCGAGCTCACCTTCCGCTCGGAGGACGCGGCCTGCGCGGAGCGGAGCCGGCGCTGGTCATTGAGCTAGGGGCCTCCGAGCGGTATTATCGGCCCGGTCGGTCCGCCTCGCAAGGCACGGTGAGCGGCACGTCATCCCGGATTCTGCCGGCGACGGCCGCCGATTCGTGCGATCTTTCGGCCGGAGGTCACGGCGTGTTCGGCACCCTGCGCGCGCGATTCGAGCGCCTCCCCTTCCGCTCCAAGCTGACGGCCCTGACGGGTGTCGCAGCGGCGGCGCTGGGCCTCGTGCTCGCCATCAGCCTCGTCTCCGGCATCGTCAACGACCAGTTCCTCCGCCGCATTGAGCGCGGCTACTACCCGGCGGTGGTGGCGACGCGGGATTTCCAGGTGGCGCTGACGGCGGTCCAGCGCAAGATGCAGGATGCTCTCGCGGCCAAGGACCTGAGCCAGCTCCCCGAGGCCGACAGCCTGCGGCGGACGTTCGCCACCGTCGCGCGCGGCCAGGCGGCCAACCCGGTGCTGCGCGCCGCGGAGCTCCACTCCCTCGACTCGATGATGGGTGGGTACTACACCCTCGCCCGGAGGACCACCGAGCAGATGATGGGTGGGATGTGGAACGACACCATCATGCAGGCGCTCGAGACGATGACGGCGCAGTACCGCAGCCTGCGGGACCGCCTCGACGGGATGGCGGCGTCCAACGACCGCGCGATCTCCTCGGCCTTCAGCCGGGCACGGCTCATCCAGGCGCTGGGCTGGCTGTTGAGCGCGCTGATCATCGGCTTGGGTCTGTGGCTGGGGCGGGTTGCGTCGCACCTGGCGCAGAACTCGGTGGCCGTCCCTCTCGCCCAGGCGGTGGAGGCTGCGGACCAGCTCGCACGCGGTGAGATGCCGGAGGCCATCCCCACCGGCGGCAGCGACGAGATTGGACGGCTCCTCGAGGCGATGATCGCGATGGTGCACTACCTGAAGGAGATGGCGGCCGCTGCGCAGCGCATCGCTCAGGGGGACCTGTCGGTGGACGTGCACCCCCGCTCGGAGCGGGACGCCTTCGGGAACGCCTTCGCCGCGATGACGGCGTATCTGCGCTCGACGGCCGACATCGCCGCGGCGATCGCGGACGGGGACCTGTCCGTGAAGGTGCAGCCCCGCTCCGAGGCGGACGCCTTCGCGATCGCCCTGAAGGAGATGGTCGCCAACCTCTCCCGGGTCATCGGCGAGGTGCGCGGCGGCGCGGACTCGATCACCGAGGCGGCGGCGCAGCTCACCTCCGCGTCGCAGAGCCTCTCCGATGCCGCGCAGAACGAGGCGGCCACGATCGCCGAGACGTCGGCGGGCCTCGAGACGCTGAACGCATCGGTCACGGAGACCGCCGGCCACGCCCGCGAGGTCGAGAAGATGTCGGCCGCGGGGGCGAAGGACGCGGCGCGCACGGGCGACGCGATGGAGGCCACGGTGGCGGCGATGGAGGCCATCACCGGCCGGCTGCAGGTCATCGAGAGCATCGCCAACCAGACCAACCTCCTCGCCCTGAACGCGGCGATCGAGGCGGCGCGTTCGGGCGAGGCCGGCGCCGGCTTCGCCGTCGTCGCCGACGAGGTCCGCAAGCTGGCGCAGAAGAGCCGCGGCGCGTCGGAGGAGATCGGCGCGCAGGCCACCTCGAGCCGCGACACCGTCCGCAAAGCCGGCAAGTCCCTCGGCGAGCTAGTGGGCTCGATCCGCGCCACCGCCGACCGCTTCGCAAAGGTCGCCGCCGCCTCCGACGAGCAGGCGGTCGCGCTCCGCCAGGCGAGCGCCGCGCTCTCCGAGGTGGACGACATCACGCACCGCAATGCCGCCGCCGCCGAGGAGCTGGCGGCGATGGCGGAGGAGATGACCGCGCAGGCCGAGACGCTCCGCACCGCGGCCGGGTTCTTCCACGCCGGCGCGGGAAGCCGGTGAGGCACCCGGCGTGACGCGCGCCACCGCCCGTGCCGCCGCCCTCGTGACGGCGGCACTCGTTTCGGGGGCCCTCGCGCCCGCGCCGGCGCGCGCGCAGGACACGGCGACGGCGGTCCTCCACGGCTTCCGGTTCGCCTCCGGCGATTCGCTGGGCGAGCTGCGGATGCACT
>JBEKGT010000007.1:0-19925 GCA_050012655.1 Gemmatimonadales bacterium
CCGAGCGCGTTAACATTCGTCGCGACGGTGCGTCAGACGCGGGGCTCACCCGCACCCCACAGCGCTGCGCGCCAGACGACTGACGACTTCCCGCACCTGCTGCTCGGTGAGCACGGCCTTCCCGACGACGCACCATGAATGCACGACGCCCCGCCCGAGGTCTTTACCTCAAGCGGGGCGTCTGTCTGTTTTGGCGTCTTGCCGTCTGTCTGCTGAATGGGCCTGGGTAGAGTTGAACTACCGACCTCACGCTTATCAGGCGTGCGCTCTAACCACCTGAGCTACAGGCCCCGGGAGACGGCCATCAGCCGTCAGCCATCAGAAGCTACCCATCACCTATCACTCATCACCCAGTTCCCATCACCCATGACCCATCACCCATCACCGCGGGCCGCGCCGCGGCCCGCTCATTCGCCCCACTCGCGACGCGGGCGCGTGCCCCCGCCGCCGCGGCGCGGGCTCCCGTCCTCGTCGTCCTCGAACTCCTCGTCGTAATCGCCGAAGTCGTCGTAGTCCTCGTCGTCCCCGGCTTCCTCTTCGCCCTCTTCCTCGTCCTCGTCGTACTCCTCGTCGAACTCCTGGTCCTCCTCGAAGTCCTCGTCGGGGTCGACGACCTCCTCCTCGTCGTCGTCGGTGCGCCGACCGCGCAGCTCGATACGCCCCTCCGACGCCCGCCACGCGCTCATCGGGTCCTCCAGCGAAGGTTCACGACGGTACGACGCACATCGGACATGGTCAATCCACCATCGCCCGCGAGGCCCGGGCGAGCTTCTTCCGTTCGGACATGCCGAGGGCGCGCTTGCGGAGGCGCACCGCGTGCGGCGTCACCTCGATCAGCTCGTCGTCCTCGATGTACTCTAGGGCGAGTTCGAGGGTAATCGTCCGGGGCGGTTCGAGCAAGACGGCGTCGTCCGTCCCCGACTGCCGCATGTTGGTGAGCCGCTTCCCCTTGGCCGGGTTCACGTCCAGGTCCCCCGTCCGGCAATGCTCCCCGATGACCATCCCCTCGTACACCGATTCCTGCGGCCCGATGAACAGGGTCCCGCGCTCCTGCAGGTTGAAGAGGGCGAACGCCACCGCCACCCCCTCGATCATCGAGACCATCACGCCGCGGCTCCGCCCCGCCAGGGGCCCCGCCCATGGCCCGTACTCCAGGAACCGGTGGTGGATGAGCCCTGTGCCGCGGGTGTCGGTCAGGAACTCCGACCGGTAGCCGAACAGCCCGCGCGAGGGGATCCGGAAGCCCATCCGCACGATGCCGTGGCCCGGGTTGCGCATGTCGAGCATCTCCGCGCGCCGCGGCCCCAGCTTCTCCATCACCGTGCCGACGTACTCCTCCGGCACGTCGATCATCAGCTCCTCGTACGGTTCCAGCCGCTCGCCGTCCGCGGCCTCCCGGGTGATGACCCGCGGCCGCGAGACCAGGAACTCGTACCCTTCGCGCCGCATCGTCTCCATCAGGATCCCGAGGTGCAGCTCGCCGCGGCCCGAGACCTTGAAGGTGTCGGGGGTGTCGGTCTCCTCCACCCGCAGGGCCACGTTCCGCTCCACCTCGCGGAACAGCCGCTCGCGGATCTGGCGGCTCGTCACGAACCGGCCGTCGCGCCCGGAGAAGGGCCCGTTGTTGACCGAGAAGTCCACCGAGATCGTGGGCTCCTCCACGGCGATGCCCCTCATCCGCTCCGGCGTCTCCGGGTCGGTCAGCGTCTGGCCGATCTCCACCCCCTCGATCCCCGAGAGAGCCACGATCTCCCCCGCCGAGGCCTCCTCCAAGTCCACCCGCTCGATGCCGTGGAAACCGTGGAGCTTGGTGACCTTCTTGAGGTGGAAGGTCCCCTCCGGGAGCAGCTCCGCCTCGCCCAGGGGGAGGAGCGCCACCGTCTGCCCGACCCGCACCGTCCCCCGCTCCACGCGGCCGATCGCGATCCGGCCCACGTACGGCGAGTGGTCGATGGTCGAGACGAGCATCTGGAAGGGCCCCTCCAGCGCGCGCGGCGGCGGCACGTGCGCCACGATCGCCTCGAAGAGCGGCACCAGGTCCGCCGTCTCCTTCGCCACTTCCGCCGGCGGCACCTTCGGCAGCTCGGTCCACGCCATCCCGAAGCGGCTCGTCGCGTACAGGAACGGCGCGTCGAGCTGCTCGTGCGTCGCCTCGAGGTCCATGAAGAGCTCGAGGACCTCGTCGTGCACCCGCAGCGGCTCCGCGTCCGACCGGTCGATCTTGTTGATCACGACGATGGGATGCAGGCCGAGCTCGAGGGCCTTCCGCGTCACGAACCGCGTCTGCGGCATCGGCCCCTCGGCCGCGTCCACGAGGATGAGGACGCCCTCCACCATCCGCAGGATGCGCTCCACCTCGCCGCCGAAGTCGGCGTGCCCCGGGGTATCGACGATGTTGATCTTCACGTCGCCCCAGCGCACCGCCGTGTTCTTGGCGAGGATGGTGATGCCCCGCTCCCGCTCCAGCGGGTTGGAGTCCATCACCCGCTCCATCACCTGCTGGCCGACGCGGAACACCCCCGCCTGGCGGAGCATCTGGTCCACCAGGGTGGTCTTCCCGTGATCGACGTGGGCGATGATGGCGATGTTGCGGATTTGCACGGATGCGCCTGCTGCGGCCCTCGGATGCCTCGGTGCGGGGTGGTCCAGTCGAGGCGGCAAGGTAGACGCGCGGCAGGGGCCGCGCAAGTGATGAGTTAGGAGTGATACGTGATGGGTGAGGAGTGACGGGTGATGGCCGTCGGGGGCCCCGGAAACGGAGCCCTCAGAGCGGCAGCCGCATCAGCACCGACGTCCCGGGGCAGAGGACGGAGAACTCGCGGGACGCCCGGATGGGGGCGGGCGCCTCGGCGCGCGCGGTCCGCGCGAAACCCAGCGCGGCGAAGAAGTCGGCCGCGGTCGTGGTGAGCAGGTAGACGGCGCCGAGCCGGGCCTGGCGCGCCCAGAGGAGTCGGTCGGCCACCAGGGCCTTTCCCAGGCCCGTGCCGCGATGCGACGCCGCGACCGCGACGGATCGCAGCAGTCCGAAGTCCCCGTGCCGTTCCATCCCCGCGACGCCGACGAGTCCCGCCCCGCCTTCCGCCACGGCATACCCGCCCGGGAACTGGTCGCCGAGGCCATCCACCGGGAGTCCGGCCCCGGCCACCAGCTCTGCGACGGTGGCGAGGTCGTCCGCGCTCGCCGGCCGGATGGCCATAGGTGCCGGCTCTAGCATCGCCGGCCCCTACGCCAGTTCGCCGAGGCCCGCGACAATCCGCGCCCGCAGCGCGGCCAGTGCGTCGCGCCGTACGCGGTAATACGCCCACACGCCATGCTTTTCGCTGCTGACCAGCCCCGCCTCACGGAGCAGCTTGAGGTGGTGCGAGACCGTGGGCTGCTTCACCGGCACCGCCGCGTCGAGGTCGCAGACGCACACGCGGCCCTCGTTCCGCAGCAGGATGTCGAGGAGCTGGAGCCGCACCGGGTGCGCCAGGATCTCCAGGTCGGCGGTGAGCCGCTCGGCCTTCGCGGTGCGCACCGCCGGCTTCGCCGACGGCCCACAGCACCGCTCACCGCGCTGGCGGTCGGCGGGGGCCTTCGCTTTCGGAACGGCCAGAGTGCGGGGCATCACGTGCCTCCTGCGGCCAATCTATTGAATATATTGACGAATGTCAATGTATTGCAGCGCCGAGCCGGTTTCGGCCCCCGCCGGGTCCCCATCACCTATCACCTATCACCTCTCGCCCATCACCCATCACTCATCACCTAGCATTACCTAGCATTCCTGCCCCACGCATTCCTCCCCGACCTCGATCTGCACCGTGACATGCTGTATCCCGAACCGGCGCACCCGCCGGGTGATCTCCTCCAGCACCTGCTGGTGGTCGGTGGCGCGGGGGGCGGTGGCGTGGGCGCTCATCGCGACCATGCCGCTGCTGACCGTCCAGACGTGGAGGTCGTGGACGCCGGACACGCCGGGGACGGAGGCGATGGCGTCGGCGAGGGCGGCGAGGGAGACGTGGGCGGGCGTGGCCTCGAGGAGCACGTCCACGGCCTCGCCGACGAGGCGGACGGCGCTGACGAGGATGAGGAGCGCCAGCGCGATGGAGAGGAGCGGGTCGGCGGGGAGCCAGCCGGTGAGGGCGATGATCGCCCCCGCGCCGATGGCCGCGAGGGAGCCGAGGACGTCGCTGAGGACGTGGAGGTAGGCGCCGCGGACGTTGAGGCTCTCCCCCTTGGCGCCGTGGAGGATGACGACGGCGGCGAGGTTGGCGGCGAGGCCGGCCACGGCGACGCCGAGGAGGAGACCGGAGCGGACGGCCTGCGGGTGGTGGAGGCGGGCGATGGCCTCGAGCACGATCCCGACGGTGACGGCGATGAGGAGAGCGCCGTTCGCCAGGGCGGCGAGGATCTCGAGCCGGTAGTAGCCGTAGGTCTTCTGCGCGGTCGCGGGCCGCCGGGCGATCCAGGCGGCGAAGAGCGAGAGGCCGACGGCGCCGGCGTCGGTGAGCATGTGCGCGGCGTCGGCGAGGAGGACGAGGGCGCCGGAGAGGAGCCCACCGCCGGCCTCGATGATCGCGAAGGCGATGGTGATCCCCAGCACCCAGGCGAGGGCGCGGCGGCTCTGCGCGCGCGGCGGGCGGTGGACACAGTTCACGTCCTCCGCCGCGGCGTGCGGATGCGGTTCGCCTCGCGGGATGCTAGCTTGACCCATCGTCTCCGGCCCGGACCTTGCGGTGGACTCGCTCGTGATTCGCCTCGGCGTCGTCGCCCTGCTGGTGCTGGCGAACGCCTTCTTCGTGGCCGCCGAGTTCGCGCTCGTGGCGGTGCGGCGCACGCGCATCGAGGCGATGATACGACGGGGCGACGCGAAAGCCAAGCTCGTCCGGCGCGCCTTCCTCTCCCTCGACCGGTCCATCGCCGGCACGCAGCTCGGCATCACCGCGGCCAGCCTCGGCCTCGGCTGGGCGGGCGAGCCGGCCGTCGCCCACACCATCGCGGCAGCGTTCGCCTGGCTGCCGAACCCGCTCGCCCTGGTGCTGACGCACGGGGCGGCGGCCGTCCTGGCGTTCGCGCTCATCACCTTCCTGCAGATCGTCCTCGGCGAGCTGACGCCGCGCGCGGTGGCCCTCATCTACCCCGAGGCGACGAGCCGGTGGCTGGCGGGGCCGCTCATCGCGTGGACGGTCGCCACCAACCCGTTCATCTGGCTGGTGAAGTCGAGCGCCAACCTCTTCCTCGGCGCCTTCGGCCTGCGGATCCCCAAGCAGCTGGACCGGCTCCACTCCCCCGAGGAGCTGCGGATGCTGGTGGAGCAGAGCCAGAAGGCGGGGAAACTCGACCGCGACGACGCCCGGCTCCTCACCGGGGTGTTCGAGTTCTCCGAGAAGAATGCGCGGGAAGTGATGACGCCGCGGACGCAGATCGTGGCCCTCCCCGCCGCTGCGACGCTGGCGGAGGCGGCCGACCGCATCGCCGCGGCCACGCGGTCCCGCTACCCGGTGTACCGGGGCTCCCTCGACGACATCGCGGGCATCGTGCACGCCAAGGACGTCCTGGCGGCCCTCCGCCAGGCGACACCCCCCGCCGACATCGGCCCGCTGCTGCGGCGCGCCCACTTCGTTCCCGGCTCGCGCGAGGTCGAGGACGTGCTGGCGGACATGAAGCTGCTGAAGGTGCACATGGCGATCGTCCTCGACGAGTTCGGCGGGACGGCGGGGCTGGTGACGATGGAGGACCTGCTGGAGGAGATCGTCGGGCAGATCGAGGACGAGTACGACCGGCCGGCGCGGCGCGCCCCGCCCGCCCCCGCCGGCGCGGCCGCGTGCGCGGGGAGCGAGGCGCTCGCCGACGTGAGCCAGCGCCTTGGCCTCGCCCTCGCGAGCGACGACTACACCACCCTCGGCGGGTACCTTTTCGGAGCGCTGGGGCGGCTGCCGAAGGCGGGTGACCAGGTGCCGGTGGACGGCGGGAGCTTCGAGGTCCTCACGATGGAGGGGCGGCGGGTGGGGGAGGCGCGATTCGTCAGAGTGAAGACGTGATGGGTGATGCGTGATGGGTGATGGGGGCTAGGTGATGAGAGATGGGTGATGGGGCAGCGTGATGGGAGATAGGTGATAGGGGCGCCCCGCGGCGAAGCGACGGCGCCCCCATTTCTCATCACCCATCACGCTGCCCCATCACCCATCACCTATCTCTCAGCGCCCATTACCCATCACCCATCACGCATCACGCTTCATGACTCGCCTGGCAATGTCCGCGGCCAGCCGCACCGCCTCCCGCATGGACGAGGGATCGGCGATGCCCTTCCCCGCGATGTCCAGCGCCGTCCCGTGATCGGGGGCGGTGCGCGGCACTGGCAGCCCCAGCGTGACGTTCACCGCCTTTCCGAACGACGCCACCTTGATCGCGGTCATCCCCACGTCGTGATAGGGCGCGAGCACGGCGTCGAACTCCCCCTTCATCGCGCGGACGAAGACGGTGTCGGCGGGGAGCGGCCCTTCGGCGCCGAGTTCCCGCGCGGCGGGCCCGAGGATCCGCTCCTCCTCATGGCCGAAGAGGCCCCCTTCCCCGGCGTGCGGGTTGAGGGCGCAGAGGGCGATGCGGGCGCGGGGGATGCCGAACCAGTCGCGGAGGCCTCGGCGCAGCGTGTCCCCCGCGGCGATGATGCGCTCCGGAGTGAGGATGGCGATGGCGTCGCGCAGGGCGATGTGGGTGGTGATGAGGGCGACGCGCAGCCGGTCGGAGGCGAGCATCATCAGCACGTGCTTCGCTCCGCAGAGGTCGCGCAGCAGCTCGGTGTGGCCGGGCACCTTGTAGCCGCCGGCGTGGAGCGCCTGCTTGTGACCGGGGCCAGTGACGATGGCGTCCGCTTCCCCCTCGCGCCACAGCCGGACCGCGGCCTCGACGCTCAAGCCCGTGAGGCGGCCCGCAAGCGCCAGCGGGTTGCCGGCGCGCCCCCCCTCCCAGCGGCCGACGCCGACGTGGCGGGCGGCGGGGAGCGGGGCGATGACGTCGTCGGGCCCGATCAGGATGATCTCGGCGTCGGCGGCGTCGAGGGCGGCCGCCGCCACTTCGGGGCCGATGCCCCGGGGATCGCCGACGGTGACGGCGAGCCGGGGCCTAGTAGCGGATGTCGACGTAGGTCTGGCGGCGCAGGGAGCGGAGGAGCTCCGTGACGGCCTTCTCCCGCTGGAGGTTGGTGCGGACCTGGTCGCGGACCTCCTCGTAGGTGTACGGCCGCTCCGGCGACACGTCGTCCACCTTCACCACGACGTACTTGGTGTGCAGGGAGTCCTCGGCGGCGAGCGCGAACACGGGGGTGATGTCCCCCACGGCGGCGCCCTCGAGGACCGACCCGTACACCGGCGGGATCTGGGTGCGCGCGAGCGGCCCCACGACCTTCTGCTCGACGGTGTCGGCGAAGAGGGTGTAGAGACTGTCGAAATTGGCGCCGGCCCGGAGCCGCGCGGCGACCGTGTCGGCGATCGTGCGGGCGGCCGTCAGCTCGCGGCTCGTGAGCACCGGGGTGATGAGGATGTGCCGCGCCTTGATCTCCCCCGGCTGGACCCGGTCCACGAGGATGATGTGGTAGCCGAAGGGGGAGGTCACGATGTCCGAGATCTGGCCGGGGCGCATGCGGAAGGCGACCCGTTCGAAGGAGTCCACCATCTGGCCGCGGCGGAACCAGCCGAGGTCGCCGCCACGCTCCTTCGATCCCGGATCGTCGCTGAGGCGGCGCGCCACCACCGAGAAGTCCGTGCCCCGCCGCACCTCGGCGAGCGCCGACTCCGCGCGCGCCATCGCGGCCGCGCGCTGGGCCGGGGTGGGCTCCGGCTTCACCACGATCTGGCGGAAGGCGACGCTCGCCGGGCGCAGCTGGTTGGGCGCCTGCGCCTGGGCGTCGGCGAAGGCGCGCCGGATCTCAGCATCGCTCACCGACGCGTTGCGGAGCTTCCCCTCCCCGCGGAGCTTCTCGAGGTAGCGCTGGGTGTAGGCGGAGCGCCGCTGCTCGTCGCTGAGCCAGCGGCGGTACTCCTCCGGCGTGTTGAACCCGGCGGTGGCGAGCTGGTTGCGGAACTCCGTCTCGGTTTGGAACTGCCCGCGCACGCGAGTCACCTGCTCGTCCACCGCGTTCTGGACGTCGGCGTCGGTGACGGTGATCGCGGTGTCCTGCCGCGCCTTCTGGTACAGCACCTCCTCGTTCACCATCTGTTCCAGCGTCTGGCGGCGCATGGCCTCGCGGCCGGCGGAGTCGGCGGGGATGCGCGCGCCGCCGCTCTGCGCCAGGAGCATCTTCTCCTCGACCTCAGAGAGGAGGATCGGGCGATCCCCGACGACGGCCACCACCCGGTCGATGACCCGCACGGGAACGGGGGGGCGCTGCTGGGCGCGAAGCAGTGCGGGCGCCGCCAGGAAGGCCAGCGCCCACACCACCGCCGCGGGGCGGACCGTCATACTACGGCCGTCGGGGGTTGCGCGGCGCGGGCTGCGGCGCCTGTGGCATCGCCTGCTGCGGCGCGCCGATCGGCGGGCCGCCCTGCGCGGGGGCCATGTTCGGCGCGCTGGCGTTCGGCGTCGTCGGGCCGCGGATGGCCTTGGCCTGCTCGAGCGCCCGGTCCACGCCCGCCGGCGAGATGCTCCACGGGTACTGCTCGCGCAGCCGGTCGGCGAGGAACGGCGGGATCTCGAGGAACGGGCGCTGCGGCGGATTGCTGGTGATCGCCACGAAGTACGCGTCCACGCGCCGCGCCACCGCCTCGGCGCGGGTGTGGTGGCCCACGGCGGTGTCGGCCGCCAGCGACTCGGGGGTGAGCCCGATGGTCTCCTTCAACCGCGCGATGTCGGTCCGGAACTGCGTGAGGACCGTGTCGCGCTCCGCCGCGGTGAGGGTCAGTCGGTGCTCCCGCACCATCCCCAGCAGGACCTCGTTCCGCGCGATGCTCTTCACGAACTCCCGCAGCGTCGAGTCGTCGGCCTGGAGCACCATGCCCCGCGTCTGGGCGGGGAAGGCCTGGAGCCAGCGCGCCATCTCGCTCGCCGTCAGCGTGCCGCCGTGGAAGGTCGCGAGCACCCGGCCGCTCTTCTTAGCGCCCCGGAGGTCGTTGACGGCCGAGCGCACGGTGGCCGGCGCGGAGCCGCGCACCTTGATGCCGGACTTGTTGCCGAGGCTGTCGAGGAAGAGAGAGTCGCGGCGGCCGATCTCGATCTCCTTCAGGCGGATGCGGAAGGAGTCCCGGACCTCGTCGATGGCGGGGCGGCGGATGATGTGGAAGCCGAACGCCGTCTCCACGATGCCGGAGGTCTGGCCCGGCTGGAGCGCCCAGCCGGCGTCCTCGAACGCCTTCACCAGCACGCCCCGGCTGACCATGCCGAGGGAGCCGCCGTTGATCGCGGTCGCCTTGTCGTCGGACTTGAGCCCGGCGAGGCGGGCGAACGGCGTGCCGCCACGCAGCTGGGCGAGGTAGCCCTCGGCGAGGCGGCGCTTCGCGGCCTTCACCTCGGGGGTCGTGTCCTGCTTCACCGCCACGAGGATGTGTTCCAGCCAGCGCTGCGCGCCGACGTTGTAGGCGCTGTCCACCTGGTGGTCGGTCAGCGTCGCCTTGGAGGTGATCAGACTGTCGTGCAGCTGGTTGGCGAGGCGCTGCATCACCGCCGGCCAGCTCGCCGCCATCACCGTGGCCGTGTCGGTCAGGCTGTCGCCGCCGGCCACCGCCTGCGCGAGGAGCTGGTAGTCCACCCAGAGGTCGGCAACCCGGTCCACGACGTCGCGGCGGAGCTGGACCGCCTTCTGCGGCGCGAGGAGCTCCGCGAGGCGCGCGGCCGTGAGCTCCTGGCCCGCGGCCCGCGCGACGACGTCGGCGTGGGCGGAGAAGACATCCCGCAGATTCGAGCAACCGGCGAGGGCGAAGGCGGTCGCGGACAGGATCGCCAGGCGGCGCAGCATCGTAACTCCTACGAAGAAGGATCGTGCACGGCACGGGAGAGGGCGCGCACCAGGCCGGACAGGAGAGGGACTCCTCCGAGGCGCTGGAGGCGGAGCACGAGCGGCATCGTCCGCCTGACGTCGGCGGCGAATTGGACGTCGTCCATCGCCAGCGTCAGGTTCGCGAGCCGCGGCGCCGCGCCCTTCCGGAAGACCAGGCGGGCCTCGTCGCCGCGGACGAGGACCGTCTCGAGCCCGAGCTGGACGCCGAGCACCCGCAGGTGCGCCAGCGCGACCAGGGCTTCGGCCGCCTCGGGAAGCCGGCCGAACCGGTCGGCCATCTCCCCGCGCAGACTTTCAATCTCGCCAGACGCCTGGCTGCGCGCCAGACGCCGGTAGAGGTCGAGCTTGGAGGCGTCGTCCTCCACGTAGGTGTCGGGAAGGAACGCCGGCCGGTCGAGGAGCACGTCGGGGGGCGGGAACGCCGGCTCCACCCCCTCGCCGCGGAGGTGGCGGACGGTCTCCTCCAGCAGACGCAGGTAGAGGTCCACGCCCACCGACAGGGCGAAACCCGACTGCTCGGCGCCGAGGATGTTCCCCGCGCCGCGCAGCTCCAGGTCCTTGAGGGCGATCCGGTACCCGGCCCCCAGCTCGGTGTGGTGCTGCAGCGTCAGCAGCCGCGCCTCCGCGTCCGGGTCGGCGTCGTCGCGGACGATCAGGTAGCAATAGGCCCTCCGGTGGCTCCGCCCGACCCGGCCGCGCAGCTGATAGAGTTGGGCGAGGCCGAACTGCTCGGCGTGATGGACGATCATCGTGTTGGCGTTGGGCACGTCGAGCCCCGACTCCACGATCATCGTCGAGACGAGGACCTGCACCGCGCCGGAAACGAACCGCCGCATCACGTCGTCGAGGTGGCGCGGCGCCATCGCCCCGTGCCCCACCGCCACCGTCGCGCGGGGCGCCAGGCGCCGGATGCGCTCCGCCACCGTCTCGATCGTCTCGATCCGGTTGTGCACCACGTAGACCTGCCCGCCCCGGTCCAGCTCCCGCGCCAGCGCCTCCTCCAGCAGCTCGTCGTCCCACGGCTCCACGAACGTCAGCACCGGCGAGCGGTCGCGCGGCGGCGTCTCGATCAGCGTGAGGTCCCGGAGGCCGGCCAGGCTGAGCTGCAGCGTGCGCGGGATCGGGGTCGCGGTGAGCGTGAGCACGTCGGCCGCGAGCCGCAGGGTCTTGAGCCGCTCCTTGTGCTCCACGCCGAAGCGGTGCTCCTCGTCCACCACGATCAGGCCGAGGTCCTTGAACAGGACGTCGGCGGAGAGGAGCCGGTGGGTGCCGATGACGATGTCCAGAGTGCCGGCGGCGAGCGCGGCGAGCGCGGCCTTCTGCTCCTTCGCGGCCCGGAAGCGCGACAGCACGACGAGGCGCACCGGATAGTCCGCGAGCCTCTCGCCGAAGGTGCGCCCGTGCTGCTCGGCGAGAATGGTGGTGGGCGCGAGTACCGCCACCTGCTTCCCCGCCTGCACGGCCTTGAAGGCGGCCCGCACCGCTACCTCGGTCTTCCCGTAGCCGACGTCCCCCACCACCAGCCGGTCCATCGGGCGGGACCGCTCCATATCGCGCTTGACCGCCTCCGTGGCGTCGCGCTGGTCGGGGGTGTCCTCGTAGAGGAACGACGACTCCAGCTCCCGCTGCCAGCGCGTGTCGGTGGGGAACGCGAAGCCGGGGACGACCTGGCGGCGCGCGTAGAGGTCGAGCAGCTCCACCGCCAGCCGGTTGATGGCCGCCTGCACCTGGTCCCGCTGCCGCCGCCAGCGCTTCCCGCCGAGGTGGTGGAGCTTGGGGGGAGGCGCGTCGGGCGCGGCCTCCACGCTGCGGTAGCGCTCGAGCTGGTCGATGCGGTACAGGGGGACGTGGAGGAAGTCGCCGCCCTCGTACTCCACCGCGGCGACGTCGAGCGTGCCCTCGCTCACGCGGATCGTCTGGATGCCACGGTAGATGCCGATGCCGTGGTCGAGGTGGACGACGACGTCGCCCGGCTTGAGGGGCTCGGCGGCCCCGGCGGGCGGGGCCACGCGATAGCGCCGGGGCCGGCGGATGCGCCGCGCGCGCCGGAACACTTCGTGGTCGGTGAAGACGGCGAGCCCGGGCAGCGCGAAGCCGCCGTCGAGGGCGCCGAGCGCGAGGGAGAGCCCCGCGGGGAAGCGGCCCGGCCCCTCGGTGAGCAGCTCTTCGAGGCGCTCGACCTGGCCCTCGTTGTCGCACAGGACGAGCGCGCGTTCCCCCTCGGGTGGCCGCAGGCGCGCGAGGTCGCGCGTCACGGCGGGGGACGGCCAGACGGGGAGCGCCTGCTCCGCCGCGGCGACGCCGAGGAGGAGGCGGGCGAAGCCGTCGCGCGCGGACGCCCAGCGCTCGGGGGGCAGGAGCAGCTCCTCGCGCGGCGGCACGTCCTCGCCGAGGCGGCGCGCGACCTCGGCGTGGTGCTCCGCCTCGGTCCAGGCGCGGCCGATCTCCTCCGCCAGGCGCTCCGGCCCTTCCTCGACGAGGAGCGCGCCGGCGGGGAGCATGTCGAGGAGGGTGCGGCGGACGGTGCCCGGCGCGTCGCCAAGGGAAGCGCGCGGGTCCACCGGCAGCACCGTCACCCGCTCGAGCGGCCCGAGGGAGCGCTGCGTCCCCAGATCGAACGTGCGCAGCGAGACCAGCTCCTCGCCCCAGAACTCCGCCCGCGCGGGGTCGGCCATCCCGAAACCGTACACGTCCACGATGCCGCCCCGCACCGAGTACTGCGCCACGTCGGTCACGTGCGGCGCGCGCGCGTACCCGAGCCGCTCGAGGCGTTCGGTGACCGCGCGGAACGTCGACCCGGGGGCGATCTCCAGCCGCGCTGCCTCGAGGGCCGCGGGCATCAGCGTGCGCTCCGCCGTGGCGCGGGCCGTGGTCACGAGCACGCGCACGCCGCCCCGCGCGAGCTGCTCCAGCGTCTCGACGCGCTCGCCGGCGATCTCGTAGTGCGGCTCGTCCTCGCCGAGCCCCTCGCGCTGCGGGTAGAGCGCCACCTGCGCGTCGCCCAGGAGGACGGTGAGGTCCGCGAGCCACCGCTCCGCCTCCGGCGGCGCGGGAGTCACCACCGCGAGGAGGCGCTGCGGATGGGCCTCCGCGATCGCCGCCACAAGCACCGCCCCCGCGGAGCCGGGGAGCGGCCGGAGCGCGGAGGAGCCCCGCGAGCCCGGCAGGGCCTCGAGGAGCGCGCGGACCCCGGGGAGATCGCGGAACGCAGCAACGAGGGTGGGCAGCGGCACCGGTCAGTCCGTCCGGCGGCGGACGCCGGCCGCCACGAGCGATTCGACCACGAGCACGGCGAGCGCCGCCACCAGGAGCCAGGGCGCGAGGTCGCTCCGGCCCGCCCCCGCGAACCGGACGGCGGCGTAGGCCTCCGGCGTGTCCACCACGCGCACTCTGGCGCGCGGGAACGCGGCAGCCACCTCCGCATCGGTCGCCCGCGTGAGGTCCGACTCGCGCGGGTCGCTCGCGACAACCAGCATCCCGACCGTGTCCCGGCCCGCGAGGAGCGGGTAGGCGCCTGGGACGGGAGGTGCCGTCGTCGGAGCGCCGCCGACGGCACCTCCGGCGCCCTCTGCGCCGCCAAGGCCGGTGACCCCCTCGGGGAGCGCGAGAGGGTCCCCCGGCGCCGCGGTCACGATTCCCTCCGTGCCCCTCGCTACGCGCAGGACCAGCGTCGCGACTGCGGGCACGAACCCGGCCGAGAGCGGGAGGTCCGTCTCCTCGGGGACGAAGCGGCTTCCGATGACGACCGTGCGTCCGGCGCGCACCAGCCACGGCTCGCCCCCCACGCGGCCGAGCACTTCGCCGCGGCCCCCCGCTACCGATGGCTCGAGGCGGTAGCGGCGCAGCACTCGCGCCCCGCCGAGGCCTGGAAGACCGGGCGCCTCGACGGTGTCGGCCCGCTCGACGCGCGGGCCGAACCGCCAGCCCGCGCCCGCGGCGTCGAGAGCGCGGTTCGCGGCGCCGAGCTGGAGGGGGTCGTGCGGCGGGAACACGATGCCGCCCCCGGCGCGCGCCGTCTCGCCGAGGCGCACGTCCCCCGACGAGCCCGGCCGCACCTGGCCCGCGCCTGCGAGAACGCCGAGGGCGTCGGTGAGGAAGCGCCCCAGGTCCGCACCCGCCTCGACCGTCACCGCGGCGGGCTCCGCCACCCGCACGGCGAAGGGCCGCCGGTCGTCGCCGCGCAGTTCGTCCGGTTCCAGCTCGACCGCGCCCGCGTACCAGCCGGGGCGCGGCGCCGCGACCCGCACCGTGAACGCCTCGCCCCCCGCGGCGACCGTGCGCGCCACCTCGCGGCCGCCGAACTCCACGGCGACGCTGGCGCGCGGCGCCGCCGGAACCGGCGCGCCCCCGATGCGTCCCGTCACGCTCCCGCCCGCGAGCACCCACGTCGGCGGGTCGGCGCGGACCTCCACGACGCCACGATTCGGTGGCGGCGCGCCGGCGGGATGGTAGAACACCACGGGGACGCCGGCCGCCGCGCTATCGCTCGCACGGCCCGGCGCAGCGCCGAGCGCCGACCGCTGGAGGTCGGAGAGGACGTGCACCTCTCCCTGGGCAAGGCCGGCGCTCCGCACCAGCCGCGCCGCGAGGCCGACGGCGGCCACGAGGTCGAGGCGCCGGGCGTCGGGACGAAGGGCGCTCACCGCCTCCAGCAGCTCGCGGGGCGTGCCGCGCCGCGCCAGCCCATCGGCGCCCACCAGCCACAGCGCATCGGCGTCCCGCGCCTCCCGGAGCGTCTCGCGGGCGCGCTGCGCGAGGTCGTCCACCACCCGCCGACCTCCCACCACCGCGCCCGAGGAGAGGGAGTGATCGAGCACCAGGGCGAGCGCCGTGGGCGCGTGCACCCCACCCACCCGGGCCGGCACCACCGGCCCCGCCGCCGCGAGGACCAGCAGCACGACCGCGGCAACGCGCAGCAGGAGGAGGGCGAGGTGCCGGAGGCGGATCGAGCGGCGGGCCTCGCGCGCGGTCTGGCGGAGGTAGCGCGCAGAGGGGAACTCCACGTCGGGGGGCCGGCGGCGCTGGAAGAGGTGCAGCAGCGGCGGCACCAGGGCGAAGGCGAGGCCGAAGAGCGCGAGGGGCTGAAGGAAGATCACACCGCCGCCCACCGGGCCCCCGCCGCGGCGCGGCGGAGGGCGTTGCCGAAGGGGGTCGTGGTGGTCACCTGATGGTAGCCGATCCCGCTCGTGCGGCAGGCGCGGCGCCAGGCGCGGACCACGCGCTCCACCGTGGCCCGGTACTCGGTCCGCAGGTCGCGCGGCGCCGCCACGACGCCCTCCCCCGTCTCGGGATCCACGAACCGCGCCTCCGCCGACGGCGCGAGGTCCAGCTCACCGGGGTCCATCACGTGCAGCACCGTCACTACGTGCCCGCGGTGGCGGAGGTACCGCAGCGCCGTCAGCAGCAGCTCCCGCTCCACGAGCAGGTCCGAGATGAAGAGCACCATCCCGCGCCGGCGGAGCAGGCCGGTCACCCTCCGCAGCGCACCCTCGGCGGCGGTCCCGCCTCCGGGCTCGAGGTCCTGGAGGGTCCGCGCCAGGAGGTGCCACTGCCCCGCGCGCGCCTTGGGGGGCAGCGCGACGCGGACCGCGTCGTCGAACGCGATGAGGCCGGTGGCGTCCCGCTGGCGGAGGAGGATCAGACCCAGCGCCGCCGCGAGCCGGACCGCGTAGCCGCACTTGGTGAGGCGGTCGCTCGCGCCAGCCCACCCCATCGAACGGGACACGTCGAGTACCAGCGTAGCGCGGAGATTGGTTTCCTCCTCGAACTGCTTGACGTACAGCCGGTCGCGCCGGCCGAGGATCTTCCAGTCGAGGTAGCGCAGCTCGTCACCGGGCTGGTACGGCCGGTGCTCGGCGAACTCCACGGAGAAGCCGCGGTAGGGGGAGCGGTGCAGCCCCGAGAGGAATCCCTCGACGACGCCGCGCGCCACAAGCTCGATGCCACCGAGCCCCGCGACGGTATAGGGATCGAGAAGGTCCAGCCGCTGCGCGTTCACCGGCGCGGGCAGGTCCTGTCACGGATTAAGGACACGACGTAAGCTAGAAGGCCGCGGGCGCGGAAGCCAACCGCTTGATCCTGCGACAGTTGCGTTTTGAACGGTGGGTGGCACGTTCAATGCTCCTCCTCGGGGGCGAACACCGGCTTGGTGAGGGTGCCATGGTCCTCCATAGCTTAATCGTCGCCGCGTTGCTCGGCCTGAACGCCCCAGGGGCCGGGCCGGCGAAGGCGCTCCGCAGCGCGCCGGCGCACGCCGACGATGCCACCCCTCCGGGGATTCGCCTCTGGACCTCCCACGGCGAAGTCTATCGCCGCGGGGAGCACGTCCGGATCTTCTTCCGGACCGAGCAGGACGCCCACGTCACCATCTTCCGCGTGGACACCGACGGCCGCGTGCGGGTGCTCTTCCCCCGCGAGCCGTGGGAGGAGAACTACGTCCGCGGCGGCTACACCTACGACGTGCCGAACTACGGGCAGCACGACGCCTTCGTGGTGGACGACGACCCGGGCGTCGGATACGTGTTCGGCGTCGCCTCGGCGGAGGCGTTCGCCTACGACCCCCTCACCAGTTCCAACCACTGGGACCTGCAGCTCGTCTCCGACGGCGGCCGGATCCACGGCGACCCGTACCAGTCGCTGGAGGAGCTGGTGCAGCGCATCATCCCGCCGGGCTACACCGACTACGACACGCACCTGCTGCCGTACGACGTGGAGCGGCACTACGACTATCCGCGCTTCGTCTGCTACGATTGCCACAGCTACGTCGGCTGGGCCGCCTGGGACCCGTACGCCTCGTGGTGCCCGCGCTACACGCTGTTCGTGTACCGCGACCCCTTCTACTTCTACCCCAGCTACTGGTATCCGACGCGGTACTACGGCGGCACCCGCGTGGTATACGCGCGGCCCGCCGACCGCGGCGGTGCGTACGTCTTCAAGGCGCGTGAGGACCAGTCGGCGCCGGCGATCGCCTACCGCGACCGGCGCACCGACGACGCCACTCTGCGCCGACCGGCCGACCGGGGCGTGCGCGGGGCGGACATCGGCGGCGTGGGCAGCGTGCCGGTCCCCGGCGGCCGCCGCGTGGTCGGCGACCAGGGCGGCGCGGCGAGCGGCTACCAGGGAGGCCGCACGCCGGATCCGCGCATCCAGCTGATCCCGGGCAGTGCCCAGGTCCCGGGCCGCCGCGGCGAGAGTGCGCCAAGCGTCTCCCCCGACGCGGGCGCGCCGAAGGTCTTCCAGGGCGACGCCGGCGGGCGCCGGGCGGTCACGCCGGCGGATGGCGCGCCGCAGGAGCTGCGGCGGTACGTCCAGCCCCTCAACGACCGTCCGCGCGGCGTGTACATCGACCCCAAGACGCAGGCCGACCGCCGCGCGCCGCAGTCCGTGCCCGCGGACGCCGGCCGCCGCAGCGAGCCGGTCTACCTCGGCCGCCCGGAGCAGCCCATGCAGGGGCCGGAGTCCAATCGGCCGGAACCGCGTGCCACCCCGCAGACGGAGCGCGCGCCGGAGCCGCGGGCCGCGCCGCCCGCCCGGGTCGTGGAGCCGCGGTCTGCCCCGCCGCAGCGCTCTGCCGAGCCGCGTTCCGCTCCCGCGCCTCGGTCGGCGCAGCCTTCCCGCCCGACGTCCGGAGGCGGAGGGCGCCGCCACCCCGGCTGAGGCACCCCTCCGGCTTCCATCGAAACCCGAATAACTTCCCCGGCGTATCGGTACGGTACGCCGGGGTTTCCTTTCCGGGCCGAGCCCTCATTCCACCGGGATGTCTATGACGCCTCGCCTTCGAGTCCTCGTGCCCGCCGCGCTGCTGTGCCTCGGCGCGGTCCCCCTCGCCGCGCAGTCCGCCCCGCGGCCTCCGTCCGCGGCCGCGATCCGCCGCGCCGTGGACGCGATCACCGAGGCGGACGTCCGCGCGCGGATCGGCGTCATCGCCGACGACTCGATGCGCGGCCGGGCCACGCCCAGCCCCGAGCTCGACGAGACCGCGGCCTACATCGCCGGGGAGTTCCGTTCGTTCGGGCTGCGGCCCGGCGGCGACAGCGGCACATACTTCCAGCGGTACCGGATCCGCCGCACGCAGGTGGACGCGTCCTCCTTCGTGATGCTGATGGGGCGCGGGGCGACGAGCCGGCTGGCGCTGGGGCGCGAGGTGGCCGCCATCGCGCCGCTGCCGGTGGGCGACAGCACGTTCACGGCCCCGGCGGTGCTGCTGGTCGGGATGCCGACGGACTCGGCGCAGCCCTTCGGGGGGGTGGACGTCCGCGGCGCGATCCTCGTGCAGGAGCTGCCGCCCGCGGCGCTGATGAACCGCCGGAACATCCTCCCCTTCGTGACCCAGGCGATCGCCGCGGGGGTGCGCGGGATCGTGATCCTGGCCAACGTGCCGGCCACGATGGTCGCCGCGCAGGGGCGCAACCTCCTGGCGCCGCAGTACGCGCTCGACCTTCCGCAGAGCGGCGGGCCGGTCCCGATCCCGCTCCTGATCGCCCGCGACTCGAGCGCCATCGAAGTGCTGCGCGCGGCCGGCGAGGACCTCGCGGCGCTGCGGGACTCGACGGCCCACGCCATCCGGCCGCTGACCGGGGTCACGGTGACCCTCAGCGCCAGGCGGCGCGTGATCGGGGAAACGACGGCACCCAACGTGGTCGGCGTCTTGCCGGGGAGCGATCCGCAGCTCGCGAACGAATACGTCTTCTTCACCGGGCACATGGACCACATCGGCGTGGTGGGCGGCGGCCAGGGGTGCGCCGCCATCGGGGCCGACTCCATCTGCAACGGCGCCGACGACGACGCGTCGGGGACGATCGGCGTGGTCGAGCTGGCGAAGGCCTTCTCCCAGCTGACGCCGCCGCCCCGCCGCACGCTGGTCTTCATGACGGTGTCGGGCGAGGAGCGCGGGCTGTGGGGGAGCACGTGGTACTCGGAGCACCCCGAGTTCCCACTGGCGCAGACGGTGGCCGACCTCAACACCGACATGATCGGCCGCTACTACAACAACCAGCCGGGCTGGCGCGACACCATCGTGGTGATCGGCAAGGAACACAGCTCGCTGGGCGAGGTGGCGAACCGCGTGACGCGGGAGCACCCGGAGTTGCACATGCAGCTCATCGACGACATCTGGCCGAGCGAGAACTTCTACCGGCGGAGCGACCACTTCAACTTCGCCCGGAAGGGTGTGCCGATCCTCTTCTTCTTCAACGGGACGCACCCGGACTACCACCGCGCCGGCGATTCGGTGGACAAGATCGACGCCGAGAAGGAATCGCGGATCGTGCGGATGGTCTTCTACATCGGGCTCGACGTGGCCAACGCCACCGCGCGACCGCAGTGGAATCCGGAGAGCCGCCGGGAGATCGTGGAGTCCGGCAACTAGCGCACAGCCGTCAGCCGCCGGCCGTCAGCCGTCGGCAGTCTGCGAAACCGCGGGACGCGCCCGGCCGTATCTTCTGGTATGCCGGGCGCGCGCCATTCCCGCTCCGGCCTCACCCCGTCCAGGACCCGCTGATGCGCCGCCGGTTCTCCCTGCTCTCCGCCTGCGCGGCGTTCCTCGCCGCAGTGCCGCTCGCCGCCCAGGGCGGCCCCGGCGCACCCTCCGCCCCGGCGCTCCGCGCCTCCGTGGAGACGATCACCGAGGCCGACTTCCGCCGGCGCCTCGCCGTCATCGCCGACGACTCGATGCGCGGCCGTGCCACGCCGAGCCCCGAGCTGGAGAAGACCGCCGCCTATATCGCCGATGCCTTCCGGCGCTTCGGCCTGCGCCCCGGCGGCGACGGCGGCACCTTCATCCAGCGCTACCCGATCCAGCGGACGCAGCCGGATTCCGCGAGCGCCCTCACCGCCACCGGCCCCGGCGTGCGAAGCCGCTGGGCGCTCGGCAGCGACTTGGCCGTGCTCGAGGGCGTTCTCCCCGACAGCTTCGCCGACGCGCCCGTCATCGTGATGGCCGGCCTCCCCGCGAACGACG
>JBEKGT010000008.1:0-19556 GCA_050012655.1 Gemmatimonadales bacterium
AACCTGCACCTGCACGATCCCCTGCAGGCGGTACTCCACCGGGTCCTAGACGGTCACGATGTTGGTCTTCCCCGTCTGAATCCCCCGGAGTGCCGAATAGAGGGTCGTGGTCTTGCCGCTCCCGGTCGGCCCCGTCACGAGGACCACGCCCTCGTGGTGGGTCAGCAGGTTGCGGATGCCGTCCAATTCGTCCTGGTTGAGCCCCAGCGAGTCGAGGGAGAGGACCGTGGCCCGCGAGTCGAGGATGCGGATCACGACCTTCTCGCCGAGGGAGGCGGGCAGGGTGGACACGCGCAGGTCCACCGGCACGCCGTTCACCGCCACCCGCGCGCGGCCGTCCTGCGGGCGCAGGCGGTCGGCGATGTCCAGGCTCGAGATGATCTTGATGCGCGAGACCAGCGGGAACCCGGCGGCACGCGGCACTTTCATCACCTGCCGCAGCACGCCGTCGATGCGGTAGCGGACGGCGAACCCGCCCTCCTCCGGCTCGATGTGGATGTCGCTCGCCCGCGAGAGGATGCCCTCGGAGAGGATCAGGTCCACCAGGCGCACGACCGGCCGCTGGGAGGCCTCCTCGGCGCTGACCTGGATCTCGTCGGCCGGGACCTCCTCTTCCATGTGCTCGACATCGGTGGCCGAGTGCATCCCCTCCAGGAGCTTGTCGATCACGTTCTCGGGGCGGTACATCTCGTCGGTCAGCTGCGCGATCTTCGACGGCGCGGCGAGCGCCATCCGCACCTCGCGGCCCGACGCGAACGCGATCCCCTTCTCCATGTCCATGTCGTACGGGTTGGACGTCGCGAGCTCGACGTACGAATCCGTGACCCGAAGCGGGAGCACGTGGTACCGCCGGGCGAGGGTCTCGGGGATGACTTCTTTGACGCGGGGGTCGGGCTTGGAGAGGTCGGCGAGCTTCACCCGGGAGCGGGCCGACATCGCCGCCAGGAGCTGCTCCTCGGTGGCATGGCCGTTCTGTGTGACGAGGTCCCAGAGCGTGGTGGTCGGTTGAGCGGACTGACGCAGGCGCGCGACCGTCTCCGCGCCCGCCATCCGCGTGACGGTCGCGACCAGCCACTCATCGGGGAACGCGCGCTCGGTCACAGTACCGTAAGATACGGACCCGCAGCACGTTCCGTCCAGCGAGCGGGGTTCCCCCCGGCGCTGGTGAGCCGTCCGCTCAGAGGATGTCCCAGAACGCCCGGCTGACGTCCACTGCGATGCCGACGCGGCCCGTCCGCGGGCTCACGCCGGCGTCGAGCCTGAGGAGGTCGTGGGGCCACTCGAGCCCCAGGCCGATGACCGGCCGGACGCCTCGGGCCGGCTCTCCGAGGGTGCCCGCGACCGCGCCCCCCGTCCATCCCGCTGCGACGAAGGGCACCAGGGTCGCAGTGCGGCCCGTCCCGGCGAGCGACCCCAGAGGGATCTCCGGCGCCGCAACCGGGATCCGGAAGTCGGCCGAGAGCCAGAGGGCTTCTCTCCCCGAGAGGGAGCGAAACCCCTCGCCGACGAGTGTGCCCCGGCCCCCCAGGACGAATGCGCGGTGCGCCGGCAGCTCCCTGGTGGCGGCACCTGCGCTGCCGCGGAGCACCACCCACCCCTCGCCCGCGGGGACCTGATAGCGGCCCTCGGCATAGACCCGGGCGTAGCGCGCGGGTCCCAGGGTGGCCGTCTCGACTTCGGCGCGCCCCGTGAACTCCCGGACCATCGCGAAGGAGCTGGCCTGCCTCAGGAGTACGATGCGCCCATAGGTCCACGTCCCCTCGGTGACCTGGGGGGAGGGCCGCCGGTACGCGCCGCGGGCCCACGTCGCCCGGACCGGGAGCGAGTCGATCCGCGCAGCACCGGCGGTGAGGGCGAGGGCGGTGCGGCCGCCGAGCGCCCTGATGAGGCCGGCCTCGCCGCCGGTCGTGAGGTAGTAGTCGCCGAAGTCGCTGCCGGTCTCCTGCGCGAGGAGCGAGTTCACGGCCCGCGCGATGACCGGCGCGTCGCCCATGTCGCGGACATCGCGGTAGCCCGCGAGGCCCGCGGTCCACGCGCCGCGCCGCGCGCGCACCGCCAAGCCGCCCGTGAACAGGGTGGTGGCGGTGGCGGCGCCGGCGCGGGCGCGGACCTCGGTCTCCGCGTCCGCCGAGCGCAGCACACCGCCCGCCCCGAGGGCGAGGCCTTCCACGCGGTCCACGTGCACGAACTGGGAGACCGACGCCCCCCCCAGCTGGGCGCGCCGGAGTCCGGTCAGGATGTGCCCCTCGGCGACAGACGCAGCCTCCGCCCGCACCGCGTCGAGGTCCGCGAGCCGGGCCGGCCGCGCGACGTCCCGCACCTCCGTCTCGAGCGAGTCCACCCACGGGAAGGAGTCGCGCACGGCCTGCGGGGCCGCCACGATCTCGGGCCGTCCGTCGGCGAAGAGGGCGAGGGACAGCGCCTGGTTGAAGCGGTAGGTGTCGATCTCCCACCGGCCGCGGATGATCCCCCGCGCCGGGAAGTCGAGCCACTCGGCGCGGCGCCGGATCTCGATCTCCTGGCGCAGCGGGAGCCAGAAGCGTCCGCCCCAGAGGCTGTTCTCGATGCTGACGGTGATGTCCTCGAGCTGCGCGTCGAGGTAGGCGGCGCGCGTGAAGTCGAAGCGCATCCGGACGAGGTCGGCACGGTCCACGTCGAGGAAGAGCGACCCGACGAGGCGCGCGGCGCGGAAATCCACAGGGCGGACGCGCACCTCGTAGACGCGGATGACACGGTCGGGGAGCGCGATGGAGAGCGAGTCCACCAACGCGAACTGGTAGAGCCGGAGCCCGGCCGGGCTCAGCGGGTGCGGCACGTCGCGGACCTCGTCCCCCTCTCCGAGGCGGATGAAGTCGGCGAAGTTGTTCAGGACGATACCGAGATGGTCGCGGTGGTAGCTGATGTCGGTCGGCAGCTCGCGCCGGTCGCGCCAGCCGATGATGCGCTGGCGGCTGTACCGGGGGGCCTTCCAGAAGACCTCGAGCTCGAGCTGGTCGGACTTGATGAGCCGCGGCGGCTCCTGGAGCCCTTCGCCGATCTGGCCGAGGAAGAAGAGGAAGCCGTGGGCGCGGGCGGTGAAGTCGATGAGCGTCGTGTCGGCAAGGGCGAGTTGCCGGCGGGCCACGGCGCGCTGTACCAGGTCGCGGACCACGGGGGTGTCCCACTCCTGCGCGGCCGCCCGGCGCGCCGGCAGCACGGTGGCCGCGAGGGCGAGGGCGACGCCGAGCGCGAGAGCACTCCGGTCCATCCCGCAATATCGGGACAGGGCAACGGTCGAATCAAGCGCGGACGTACCGGTCGGCGGGGGGCCGCGACGCCGGAGCGGCGCCCCAGGGTCGCCTCCCGCGTGCTGGCGCCCTTTCCGCCGGACGGGCATATTACGGCGTCTCGCACCTGCGCTGCCGATGCCCGACGCCTTCAAGCTGGTCAGTACCGCCGGCGACCAATCGATCGACCTCAAGCCCGGCCAGACGCTGGTCGTGGGGCGCGCCGTCACCAGCGACGTGCCCATCTTCGACCCGACGATCTCGCGCCAGCACGCCCAGGTGAGCGCCCGGGACGGCGGCGTCGAGGTGAAGGACCTCGGCTCGTCCAACGGCACGTTCCTGAACGGCAGCCGGGTGACCGAGTGCATCGCGGCGCCCAACGACGTCATCACGTTCGGCAAGGTGGCCTTCTACGTCCGGCCGCTGGCGCCGCCCGCCCCGGCGCCCAAGCCGCCGGCGGCGGGGTTCGAGGCCCCCCGGAAGCCGGCGGGCGCGACCATCGTGCGCCAGCTGCCGCTCCGGGACTCGGGGTCGCTGGCGAGCCCGCTCAAGGCCCTCGAGGAAGAGGTCGCCAAGGCGACCGCCGAGCCCGACGCCGCCACCGCGCGCACCGCCAAGAAGCTCGAGCTGCTGCTCGAGATCTCGAAGGCCCTCTCGCGCCAGCAGGACGTGGACAAGCTGCTCGAGTCGGTGGTGGACTTCACCTTCCAGGTGATGGACGTGGACCGTGTCTCCATCCTCCTGCACGAGCCGGGGGGGACGGACCCGATCCCGCGGATCTCCAAGAGCCGCCTGGGCGAGGGCTCGGCGTCCGCGCGCCACGTGCCCAAGTCCATCGTGGGCCAGGTGGTGAACGAGCGCGTCGCCATCCTCACCGACAACGCGGCGGAGGACGAGCGCTTCAAGGGCAAGTCCATCATGCTGCAGAGCGTCCGGTCGGCCATGGGCGCCCCGCTCATGTCCTCGGACGGCACGGTGCTCGGCCTCATCTACGTGGACAACCTCACCTCGACGCACGCGTTCACGGACGAGGACCTTGAGTTCCTCATCGCCTTCTCCGGCGTGGCGGCCGTCGCCATCGAGAACGGCCAACTCGGCGACCGGCTGCGCCGCGAGGCCATGGTGCTGTCGAACTTCCAGCGCTACTTCGCGCCCGACCTCGCCAAGCAGATCGCGGAGCACGGCGAGGAGGTCAAACTCGGCGGCGCCAAGCGGCCGGTCGTGATCTTCTTCTCCGACATCCGCGGCTTCACCTCGATGTCGGAGAAGATGGCGCCGGAGGACGTCGCCACGCTGCTCGGCGAGTACTTCAACGAGATGGTCGAGATCGTGTTCCGCCACGGCGGCACGCTCGACAAGTTCATCGGCGACGCGATCATGGCCCTCTGGGGCGCGCCCCTCGCGTCAGAGGACGACGCCGACAAGGCGCTGCGCGCCGCGATGGACATGCAGCGGGCGCTGGTGCCGCTCAACGAGCACTGGAAGGCCACCGGCAAGCCCGAGATCGCCATCGGGATCGGGATCAACTTCGGCGAGGTGTTCGCGGGCAACATCGGCAGCGAGCAGCGCATGGAGTACACGGTCCTCGGCGACGCGGTGAACACGGCGTCGCGGCTCTGCTCGAACGCGGGCCGCGGCGAGATCATGATCTCCGAGCCGCTGTTCAAGCGCTTGAAGACCCCGCCGGACGTCGAGGCGCGGGAGCCGATCAAGGTCAAGGGCAAGGCCCAACCCGTCCCCATCTACCTCGCGAAATACTGAGTTGGCGCGGTCCCCCGCCCTCCCGCCCGGGTACGACGCGTGGAGCCTCGGCGCGGGGGGCGCGGTGGCCCGGCGCGACGTCGCGGACGCTGTGCGCGCCGCGCTCGCCACGTACCCGTCCCTCTACGCCTGGGCGGCCGCGCAGCCGGGCCGCACCGCCTTCACGGGGCGAGGGGAGGCGTACGGCGTGACGCTCGGCGGTGTGGGCGCCGTCGTGCGGCACGCGCGCCGGGGGGGCTTCCTCGGACCGCTGCTGGGCGACCGCTACCTCGGCATCCCCCGCTTCCACCGGGAACTCGCCTGGTCGAGACGCCTCGCCGACGCGGGCATCCCCACGCCGGCGTTCCTCGCCGGGGTCTGGCGCCGCTCCGGCGGCGTGCACCGCGCGGACGTGGCCACCGCGCGGATTCCGGGGAGCGACCTCGCCGCGCTGGTCTTCGGGGACGCCCCGCCGACGGGGGACGCGCGCGAGGGAATCCTGCGCGCCGTCGGCAGGCTGGTGCGCCGCCTCCACGCCGCCGGGTTCGTCCACCCCGACCTCCAGCTCCGGAACGTGCTCGTCACCGGAGCGCCCCCCGAGGCCTGGCTCCTCGACGTCGACTCGTGCCGCGCGGCCGCCGGGGCGGGCGACCGGCGCCGCAACCTGCGGCGCTTCTACCGGTCGTGGGAGAAGTGGAACCGGCTGCGGGGCCCGAGACTCACCCGCGAGGACCGCGCCGCGTTCGAGTCCGGCTATGGGGAGGCCCCGTGACGATCCCCGGCACCTGGCGCACCGGCCGCGTCTGCATCGTGATGGTGAGCGCCGTCGGCGACACGGTGCACACCCTGCCGGTGGTCACCGCCCTCAAGCGCCACGCGCCGGGGTGCCGCATCACCTGGGTGCTCCAGCCGGGGCCCGCGTCGCTGGTGCGCGGCCACCCCGCGGTGGACGAGATCGTGCTGTTCGAGAAGGCGAAGGGGTGGCGGGCGTATCTCGAGGCCCGCCGCCGGCTCGCCGGTCCGTTCGACCTCGTCCTCGACCTCCAGGTCTACTTCAAGGCCGGCCTGCTCACCGCGCTGATCCACGCTCCGGTCAAGCTCGGCTTCGACCGCGCGAGGGCCCGCGACGGGAACTGGCTCGTGACGACCGACCGCATCCCCCCGCATCCGCCGCAGCACGTGCAGGACCAGTACTTCGAGTTCCTCGACGCCCTCGGTGTGCCGCACGAGCCGGTCGTGTGGGACCTCGGACCCTGGCCGGAGGAGCGCGACGCCCAGCGGCGGTTCTTCGCGCGGATCTCCCGTCCGGTGGCGGCGCTCGCGATCGGCAGCAGCGACACGCAGCGCGAGTGGCCCGCTGCCCGCTGGGCCGGACTTTGCGACGCCCTCGTCGAGCGGCACGGCCTCGAGCCGGTGCTCGTGGGCGGGGGCTCGCCGCAGGAGCGCGAGACGGAGCGCCAGATCGCCGCGCTCGCCCGGCACCGGCCCCTCTCCACCCTCGGTGCCTCGCTGCGCGACCTCGTCTGGCTGCTCGACGGCTCCGCCCTCGTCGTGGCGCTCGACTCGGCGCCGCTGCACATGGCGGTGGCCCTGGACCGGCCCGTCATCGGGCTGTGCGGCGCGTGGAACCCGAAGCGGACCGGACCCTACCGGCGCTTTCACGACCTGCTCGTGGACGCCTACGGCGATCCGGGCGAGGACTATCCGATCAGCACGGAACGACGCCGCGACCGGATGCCGCGCATCCAGGTCGCCGACGTCCTCGAGCGGGTGGAGCGCTGGCGCGCGCGGTACGGACCGGGAGCCACGGCCGGGTGACCGCCCCCGTCCCCGGCGAGCGGCCCTTCAGCACACCCGGCTCCGTGCCGGAGCGCGTGGCCGTGGTCATGCTCTCGGCCCTCGGCGACGTCGTGCATGCGCTGCCGGTGGTGACAGCGATCAAGCGCCACGCCCCCGCGACCAGCATCACGTGGATCCTGCAGCCCGGGCCCGCGGAGCTGGTGCAGGGACACCCCGCGGTGGACGAGATCCTCCTGTTCGAGCGGCGGAAGGGGTGGCGCGGGTTCCTTGATGTGCGGCGGACGCTGGCGGAGCATCCTTTCGACCTCGTGCTCGCACTCCAGCCGTACTTCAAGGCCGGGCTCCTCACGTGGATGGCCCGCGCGCCGGTGAAGCTCGGGCTCGACCGCGGCCGCTCCCGCGACCTGAACTGGCTCTTCACCACACGCCGCATCCCGCCCCGGCCGATGGGGCACATCCAGGACCAGTTCCTCGAGTATCTCGACGCCCTGGGGATCCCGCGCGGCGAGCCGGCGTGGGACTTGGCCCCTACGCCCGGCGAGAGGGCGGCGGCCCGGGCGCTCGTCGCTGGCGCGAAGGGGCCCCTGGTCGGATTCGTGGTGGCGACCAGCCGGCCGGTAAAGAACTGGCCACCGGAGCGGTTCGCAGCGCTGGCGACGCGTCTCGCCGCCACGCACAGTGCGCGGTGCATCCTCCTTGGCAGCACCGCGCCCCGGGAGCGCGCCGCCGCCGACGCCATCCTCGCGGCCACGGCAGCGGCGCCGATCGACGCCCTCGGCTGCGGGCTGCGGACCACCCTCGCCCTGCTCGAGGCGTGCGACGTCGTCGTCTCGCCCGATACCGGGCCCTTCCACATCGCGGTGGCGATGCAGGTCCCCGCGGTGGGGCTCTACGGCTACACGAATCCGAAGCGGTTCGGGCCGTACCGCCGGTTCGCAGACCTGCTGGTGGACGCCTTCGGGGACCCTGGGGAGGACTACAGCGCCTCGGCGCGCTACCGGCCGGGGCGGATGGGGCGCATCACGGTGGAGATGGTAGAGGAGAAAGTGCGGCGCGCGCTCGAACGCTACGGGAGCGGCCCGCCGTGGCGGAGGGCTAGAGCCCCGGGGTGATCGCGCCGAACGTGTAGCGGAGGCCCACCATGCCGAGCAGGTCCACGAAGCGCGCGAGCCCCAGGCCCATCACGGTGAAGTAGTCCCCCTCGATCCGGTCCACCAGCACCGCGCCGTACCCCTGGATGCCGTACGCCCCCGCTTTGTCCATCGGCTCGCCGGTCGCGACGTACGCGGCGATGACCGCGTCGTCGACGGGCCGGAACCACACCCGCGTCGAGACCACGGCGGACGCGCTGCGCGCGCCGTACGCCACCGCGATGGCGGTGTGCACGATGTGGTCGCGCCCCGCCAGTCGGCGCAGCATCGCGCCCGCCTCTGCCCGGTCGCGCGGCTTGCCGAGGATCGCTCCGTCCACCACCACGATCGTGTCCGCCGCGACCGTGACCGCGCCAGGGCGGTGCACCGCCGTGGCCTTCTCCACCGCCAGACGCTCGGCGTGAACCTCGGGGGGCTCGCCGTTGCGCCAGGTCTCGTCCACGTCGCCGGGAAGGACGTCGAAGGTGAGGCCGAGGAGGGCGAGGAGTTCGCGGCGGCGCGGGGAGGCCGACGCGAGGACGAGCGGGACGCTCACGGGCGCTCGAGGAGGAGCGTGACGGGCCCGTCATTGACCAACTCGACGTCCATCATCGCGCGGAACCGCCCCGTCTCGACCTGCACGCCCCGCTCCCGCAGCAGGGTGACGAACCGGTCGTAGAGTGCTTCCGCCTGCTCGGGCGGCGCGGCGCCGATGAACGAGGGCCGCCGCCCCTTCGAGGCGTCGCCGTAGAGGGTGAACTGCGAGACCACGAGCATGGCCCCGCCGGCCTCCTGGATGCCGAGGTTCATCTTCCCCTCGGCGTCGCCGAAGACGCGCAGTCCGGCAAGCTTGTCCGCCATCCAGGCCAGGACCAGCTCGTCGTCGCCGGGGGCGAACCCCGCCAGGACGACGAGGCCGCGCCCGATGGCGCCGACGGTCTCGCCGTCGACGCGCACCGCCGCGCGGCTCACGCGCTGGACAACCGCACGCACTGGCTACTCGACCGTGACGCTCTTCGCGAGGTTGCGGGGCTGGTCCACGTTGCAGCCGCGCCGCACGGCGATGTAGTAGGCGAAGAGCTGCAGCGGCACCACGGCGAGCACAGGGGTCAGCATATCGAGCGTCTTCGGGATCTCGATGGCGGTGTCCGCCACCTTGCGGATCGCCGTGTCCCCCTCCGTCACCACGGCCACCACCCGCCCCCCCCGTGCCCGGACCTCCTCGATGTTCGACTGGATCTTCGCGTAGACGGCGTCCTGGGGCGCGATGAACACCACCGGCATCAGCTCGTCGATCAGGGCAATCGGACCGTGCTTCATCTCCGCGGCCGGGTACCCCTCCGCGTGGATGTAGGAGATCTCCTTCAGCTTCAGCGCGCCCTCGAGGGCGACGGGGAAGTTCACGCCGCGGCCGAGGTAGAGGACGTTGGTCGCCCGCACGAACCGCTCCGCCAGCGCCTCGACCTCCTCCTGCTTCCGGAGCACGGCCTCGACCTGCTCGGGGAGCTTCCGGAGCGCCTGGACGATCTCGCGCCCCTGGAGGATCGAGAGCGACCGCAGGCGGCCGAGGTGCAGCGTGAAGACGGCCAAAGCCACGACCTGGCTGGTGAAGGCCTTCGTCGAGGCGACGCCGATCTCGGGGCCGGCGTGGAGGTAGATGCCGCCGTCCACCTCGCGGGCGATGGTGCTCCCGACGACGTTGATGATGCCCAGCGTCCGCGCGCCCCGCCGCTTCGCCTCCCGCAGGGCCGCGAGGGTGTCCGCCGTCTCGCCCGACTGCGAGATCACGATCACCAGCGTCTTCGGGGTGAGAATCGGGCTGCGGTACCGGAACTCGGAGGCGTACTCCACCTCCACCGGGATCCGCGCGATCTCCTCCAGCATGTACTCGCCCACCAGCCCCGCGTGCCACGACGTGCCGCACGCCGTGATGACGATCCGGTCGATCCCGGCCAGGTACTCGTCGGAGAGGTTGAGGCCGCCAAGCTTCGCGGCGCCCTCCTCCTCGAGGAGCCGCCCGCGGAGGACGTTCCGGATGGACTCGGGCTGCTCGCAGATCTCCTTCAGCATGAAGTGGGCATAGCCGCCCCGCTCCACCGTTGCGAGGTCCCAGTCGATCTGGCTGACCGCCTTGGTGAGCGGCACCGACTGGCGGTCCATCAGCCGATAGCTGGTCGGCGTCACGACCGCCATCTCCCCCTCGTCCAGGTACACGACCGAGCGGGTGTGCTCCAGCACCGCGGAGGGGTCGGAGGCGACGAAGTTCTCGCCGTTCCCCACCCCCACGAGCAACGGGCTCCCGAGGCGGGCCGCGACGATCGTGTCAGGCTCCCGGGACGAGAGGACGGCGATGCCGTACGTGCCCTCGACCTCGCGGAGCGCCGCGGCCACGGCCTCGGCGAGGGAGCCCTTGTAGAACTCCTCGATGAGGTGGGCAAGCACCTCCGTGTCGGTGTCCGACGCGAAGGTGTGCCCCTTCTCCAGCAGCTTGGCGCGCAGCACCGGCGCGTTCTCGATGATGCCGTTGTGGATCACCGCCAGGGTGCCGGTACAGTCGCTGTGCGGGTGGGCGTTGCGGGTGGTCGGCGCGCCGTGCGTGGCCCAGCGCGTGTGCGCCATGCCCGTCACCGCCCGCGGCACGTGGGGCCCGAGCTGGGCTTCCAGTTGCGCGATCTTCCCCGCCGCCTTCACGATAAGCAGCTTGCCGTCCGTGATCAGCGCCAGACCCGCCGAGTCGTACCCCCGGTACTCGAGGCGCTTCAGCCCCTGCAACAGGATCGGCACCGCCTGGCGCGACCCCACGTACCCCACGATCCCGCACATCGTCAGGCCCCCATCGTCAGCAGCGTTTGCCGGCCGTCGTCCACCATCCTCTGCGCCGCGTCCGCACTCGGCGCCTCGGCGATGACCCGCACCACCGGCTCAGTCCCCGACGGGCGGACGTGAATCCACCGGTCGGGCCACGCCAGCCGCAGGCCGTCCTGCGCGTCGGCCGCCGCGTCAAGCCAGCGGCGGCGGAGGCCGGCGTACACCTGGTCCAGCGGGCGGTCGGGCCGGGCGACCTTCGCCTTAACGATAACGTACCGCGGCGCGGCGTCCACGACGGCGGAGACCGGCTCCCGACGTTCCGCGAGGAGCGCCAGTGCGAGCGCCGCCGCGACCGGGGCGTCGCGGCCGAGGTGCACCGCAGGGAGGATGACGCCGCCGTTCCCCTCGCCACCGACGACCGCGCGGCGCGCGAGCATCCGCTCCACGACATTGGCCTCGCCGACCGGGGCCCGCTCCACCGCGATCCCGAACGGCCGCGCCGCGTCGTCCACCACGAGGCTGGTGGAGAGGTTGGTCACCACGGGCCCGCGGAGGTGCGGCAGCACTGCGCGCACCGCGAAGGCGAGGGTGTAGTCCTCGCCGATGGGCCGGCCCCGCTCATCCACCAAGGCCAAGCGGTCCACGTCGGGGTCCACCGCGATGCCGACGTCGGCGCCCCGCTCCCGCACCAACACGCCCAGCTCACCCAGGTGCTCCGGGATCGGCTCCGGCTCCCTTGGGAACGCGCCGTCGGGCTCGAGGTTGATCGCGGCGACCTCGCAGCCGAGCGCCTCGAGGAGCGCCGGCATTACGGTGGCGCCGGCGCCGCGTACGCAGTCGAGCGCCACGCGGAACCCGCGCGCGCGGATCGCCGCTGTGTCCAGCCATGGCAGGCCCAGCACACGCTCGAGGTGGCGCCCCACCGCCCCGTCGTCGCGGGAGCGCGTGCCGGCCGGCGCGGCCGGCGCGGCGCCGCCGCCGTCGGCGAGGCTGAACAGTGCGTCGGCATCCGAGCGGGTGAGGAAGCGGCCCCCGGCGCCCACGAACTTGAGCGCGTTCCACTCGATGGGATTGTGGCTCGCGGTGACGACGATCCCCCCGTCCAGCGGGAGGTCCTCGACCGCGAGCTGCGCCGTCGGCGTGGGCACGAGGCCCAGCTCCACGACCGCGACGCCGGCGCCGCACAGCGCCTCCGCTGCGGCCGCGTACAAGGCCGGCCCCGATGCGCGGGAGTCCCGCGCGAGGCCCACGCGCCGCCCGCCGCGCGAGCGCACGAAGGCGCCGAACGCCGCGGCGTACCGCCGCACGACGTCGGGGGTGAGGTCCGTGCCCACGATCCCCCGGACCCCGGAGACCGAGCGCATCAGCGGACTCACGACTTCAGCTCCGGTGAAGGGAGGCTTGGCGCAGTGCGACGACGTCGGGCGTGGGGATTGGGAGACGCGTGACGTCGGGGTAGGCGCGGGCGAACGCCTCCACGCAATCCGCGTCGAACTGCCATCCGACGCAGCGCCGCAGCTCGGCGACCGCCTCTTCCGGCGGCCGCGAGCGCATGTATGGGCGGCCGGTGGTGATGGCGTCGAACGCGTCGGCGACGCTGGCGATCCGCGCCACCAGGGGGATGGCGTCGCCCTGCAGGTGATCGGGGAGCCCGGCGCCGTCCAGTCGCTCGTGGTGGGAGCGGACCACACGCGTCACGATCGGATGGTCCTTGAGGAGCGGGGCGAGGATCCGCTCGCCGAGGACCGGATGCTCCATCACGTGGAGGTACTCGTCCTCGGTCAGGGGGCCCGGCTTCTGCAGCACCCCTTCGCGCACGCCGATCTTGCCGATGTCGTGCAGCTCCCCGCCCAGCCGGATCTCCGCGCGGGTCTCGTCGTCGAGCCCCAGCTGGCGCGCGATCTCCTCCGCGTACACCGCCACCCGGGCCGAGTGGCCGCGCGTGTACCGGTCCTTCGCCTCCAGCGCCTGCACCAGGGAGTGCACGCCGAGGACGAAGAGCTCCTCGATCCGCGCCGCCTGTTGCCGGACGCGCTCCTCGAGGTGCAGCTGGTAGTCGCGGTTCTCGCGGATGAGGCGGCGCTTCTCGAGCGCCTGGCGGACGCGGGCCCGCACCTCGTCGATCTCGAACGGCTTGGCGACGTAGTCGAGCGCGCCGTGCGTCAGGCACGCGACCGCGGTGCGGACGTCCGACACGGCCGTCACCATCACCACCCCCGTCTCCGGCCAGCGCAACCGGATCTCAGCGAGCAGCTTGGTGCCGTCCATCCCCGGCATCTGGATGTCCAGCACCGCCAGGTCGAACGGCTCGGCGTCGAGCAGCGCGACCGCCTCCTGGCCCGACGCCGCCTGCCGGCACTCGAATCCCTCGCCGGTCAGGACGCGGGCCATCACGTCCCGGACTTTCTCCTCGTCGTCCACCACGAGGCAGAGGATCCGGCGGTCTTCCTGCATGGCAGTGAGTCTACCGGAGCGCCCGCACGGTGTCCACCCAGCGGCCGTCTTGCTGCCGCGACCATCGCCCGTGTAAGGTTCGCACAACGTCCATGCAATCGAGTGCACCGTGACCCGCATCACCGATCGCGACCTGGCCCATGGCTTCGCCACCCGGGCCATCCACGCGGGCCAGCAGCCCGACCCCCTCGCCGGGTCGGTGACCTTCCCCATCTTCCAGACGGCCACCTACGTCCAAGAGGGCATCGGGAGGAATAAGGGGTACGAGTACGCCCGGACGAGCAATCCCACGCGCCAGGCGCTGGAACGGAACGTCGCCGCGCTGGAGGGCGGGACCCACGGCTTCGCCTTCGCCTCCGGGATGGCCTCGGTGGACGCCGTCCTGAAGCTCCTGTCGGCGGGTGACCACGTGGTGTGCGGCGAGAACGTCTACGGCGGCGTACACCGCCTGATGGACAAGATCCTCTCGCGGATGGGGCTCACCTTCACGTTCGTGGACGCGCGCGACCCCGCGCAGGTCGAGGCGGCGGTCACCCCCCGGACGAAGATGCTGTACGGCGAGACGCCCACCAATCCGATGATGCGGCTCGCCGACCTCGGGGCGATGGGCGCCATCGCGAAGGCGCACCGCTTGCTCTTCGTCGTGGACAACACCTTCGCTACCCCGATCTTCCAGCGCCCCTTCGAGTCCGCCGCCGATATCGTCGTCCACTCCACCACCAAGTATCTGAACGGTCACTCCGACATGGTCGGCGGGCTCCTCGTGGTGAGAGATGACGACCTCGCTGAGCGGCTGGCGTTCATTCAGAACTCCGCGGGCGCGGTGCCGGGGCCGTTCGACTGCTGGCTCGCGCTGCGTGGCCTCAAGACCCTTGCGGTGCGCATGCGCCAGCACGACGTCAACGGCCGGCGGATCGCGGAGTGGCTGGCCGGCGACAAGCGGATCCGGGGGATCTTCTATCCGGGGCTGGCTTCGCACCCGCAGCACGCCCTCGCGAAGCGGCAGATGTCGGGCTTCGGCGGGATGATGTCCATCGAGACCGGCTCGCTGGAGGCGGCCGGCCGCATGGTCGAACGCGTGCGGCTCTTCGCCCTCGCCGAGTCGCTGGGGGGCGTGGAGAGCTTGATCGGGCACCCCGCGACGATGACGCATGCCGCCGTCCCCAAGGCGATGCGTGAGGCGATGGGCCTCACCGACGGCCTCGTCCGGCTTTCGGTGGGGATCGAGGACGTGGAGGACCTGATCGCCGACCTCGACCAGGCGCTCGGCGCGTAGACCCGGTTGACACGCCCGCCTCTCCGCTGCGTAGGGGAGCGGACCCCAGCAAGGAGTGCGGTATGGACGAGCAGCAGCTTCCGGCGGCGCGGGCGAGGATCGTCCTCAGCCAGGTCTCGGCCCGGGCCTGGGAGCACCCCGCCGACCGCGCGGCGCTGAACACCCTGCGGTCACTGCCGGGATTCGACGAGGTGCTGCGCAAGATCTACGGCTTCTTCGGCGAGCGGGGCGTGCGGCTCCTCTTCCAGGCCAACGCCGTGCGCGTCGGGCCGACGCAGTTCCCCCGCGTCCACACCGCCTTCACGGAGGTGTGCGTGACGATGGACTGGGAGCCGCGGCCGGACCTGTTCATCTCCCAGACGCCGCTCGTCAACGCCGGCGCCTATGGGATGGACCGGCCCTTCATCGTCCTCAACTCCGGCGCCCTCACCCTCCTCGACGACGAGGAGTTGCGCGCCATCCTCGGCCATGAGCTGGGCCACGTCATCAGCGGGCACGCGCTCTACCGGACGATCCTGGTCATCCTCCTGGAGTTCGGCTTCCGCAACCTGCCCTTCCTGGCGGGGATCGCGCTGCTGCCGATCCAGATCGCGCTGCTGGAGTGGTACCGGAAGAGTGAGCTCTCCTCCGACCGCGCGGGGCTCCTGGCCAGCCAGGACCCGATCGCATCCATGCGGATGTTCATGAAGCTCGCGGGCGGCGGGAACATCGCGGAGATGAACCTCGACGCGTTCATGGTGCAGGCGAAGGAGTACGAGCAGGGCGGCGACGCGCTGGACACGGTCTACAAGGTCCTCAATACCCTCGGCGCCACGCACCCGTTCCACACGCTGAGGGCCGCGGAGCTGCAGCGCTGGGTCGAGGGGGGCGAGTACGACCGGATCCTGCGCGGCGAGTACCCGCGCCGCGGGACCGCAGACGACCAGCGGTCCGTGGCGGAGGATATCGGCGAGGCAGGGCGGTATTACGGCGACCAGGCGAAGGACGTCGTGGGAAAGGTCGCCGACGTGGCCAAGAAGGCGGCCGACGCCTTCTCGAGCGCCTTGAAGGGCCAGGGCGGGCGGTGAGGACCCTCGTCGTCGGCGGCGGCGGCCGCGAGCATGCGCTGGCGTGGGCGTGTCGGCGAGACTGCCCGGAGAGCGTCCTCTTCTGCCTTCCGGGCAACGCCGGCACGGCACGGATCGCGACCAATCTCCCCGGGACCGCCACCGACGTGGCCGCCGTGGTGCGGGCGGCGCGCGAGCAGCGCATCGACCTGGTGATCGTCGGGCCGGAGGGGCCGCTCGCGGCCGGCGTCGTGGACGCCCTAGCAGAGGCCGGCATCCCGGTCTTCGGGCCGACCGCGGCGGCGGCGCGCATCGAGTCGTCGAAGGCGTTCGCCAAGGACCTGATGGCCCGGCACGGCATCCCCACCGCCCGGGCGTGTACCTTCACCGAGTTCGAGGCCGCCGAGCGGTACATCGAGACCCACCCCGAGCCGCTGGTCGTGAAGGCGTCGGGGCTCGCGGGCGGCAAGGGGGCGATCGTCTGCGCCACGCGCACCGAGGCCCTCGCCGCCGCCCGCGCGATGCTCGCGGAGAACGCGCTCGGCAAGGCCGGGAGCGAGGTGCTGGTGGAGGAGTTCCTCGACGGCGAGGAGCTCTCCGTCCTCGCCATCACCGACGGCGAGCACTTCGCCATCCTCCCGCCGGCGCAGGACCACAAGCGGCTCCAGGACGGCGACTTCGGCCCCAACACGGGCGGGATGGGCGCCTACTGCCCCGTCAGCGTCGCCACGCCCCAGCTGTTGCGGCGCGTCGCCGACGAGATCATCGCCCCGACGCTGCGGGCCCTCAAGGCCGAGGGGGCGCCGTACCGGGGCGTGCTGTACGCGGGCCTGATGATCCGCCCCGACGGATCCCCCGCCGTCATCGAGTTCAACTCGCGGTTCGGCGACCCCGAGGCGCAGGCGATCCTCACCGCGATGCCGTCCGGCGTGGTCCCGGTGCTCCGCTTGATCGCCGAGGGCGGGTGGATGCCGAGCGGCATGGCGCTGGGCGACGCGCGCCACGCCGCAGTCACGACGGTGCTCGCGGCGGAGGGATATCCCGACGCGCCGGTCGTGGGCGCCGAGATCAGCGTCCCCGCCGACCTCGAGGCGACGGGTGACGTGATCCTCTTCCACGCAGGCACCGCACGGGGCGCCGACGGCCGCCTGCGGGTCGCCGGCGGACGGGTCCTCGGCGTGACGGCCGTGGCGCCGACGATCGCGGAGGCGGCGCAGCGCAGCCGCGTGGCCGCGGAGTCCATCCACTTCGAGGGGAAGCAGTTCCGCCGCGACATCGGCTGGCGGGAGCTGGCGCGGAACCGCTGACGCCGTGCCGGAGCTGCCCGAGGTCGAGACGATCGCGCGGGACCTCAGGCCCCAGCTCACCGGCGCCCGCATCGGCGCCGTCCGCATCCACAAGTCCAACGTCCTCCGCAACGCGAAGCCCGCGGCGTTCAGCCGGGCCCTCGCGGGCCGGCGCATCATCGAGGTCGGACGGCGCGCGAAGCACCTCATCCTCCTCCTCGACGACGGCCTCCGGCTCGTCATCCAGCCGCGGATGACCGGCTCCCTCACCGTCACCCGCGGGCCGGTCCGCGACCGCTACGCCGTGCTCGACTTCGCGCTCGACGGCGCGCGCCATCTGGTCTACCGCGACGTCCGGCGGCTGGGCGCCGTCCTCCTCCTCCGGCCGGATCGGTGGGAGGCGTACACGGCGCGGCTCGGCCCGGAGCCCCTCGCGCCCGGCTTTACGGCCGCGCGGCTCGGCCGTGCACTCGGCGGCGCCCGCCTCGCGGTGAAGAAGGCCCTGATGGACCAGCGGCGGCTCGCGGGGGTGGGCAACATCTACGCGAACGAGGCGCTGTGGATCGCGCGGATCGACCCCTCCCGGCCCGCCGCCGGGCTGGGCACCGTCGAGGTCGCCCGCCTTCATCGGGCCGTCCGCGGCGTGCTCCGGCGCGCGGTCGCCGGGCGCGGCACGACGGTCCGCGACTACCGCACCGGCACCGGCCAGCCGGGCACGTTCCAGGGGCGCCTCGCCGTCTACGGCCGCGCGGGGGAGCCGTGCCCCGCGTGTGGCCGCCATCTCGTCCTCACCCACGCCATCGACGCCCGCGCCACCTACTTCTGCCCATGGTGCCAGTCCTAGCCCTCGGCCGCGCGACGCGGAGCCCCGCGACGCTCGACGGCCTGCGCGAGCACGTCCGCGCCAACGCCGAGCGGCGGCCTGGCGTCTACGAGTTCCTCGACGACGGGGGCGCGGTCTTCTACGTCGGGAAGGCGAAGAGCCTGCGCGGGCGGCTCCTCTCGTACTTCACGGCGCCCTGGCCCGACGCCAAGAGCGCGCGGCTCATCCGGTCCGCCACCGCGATCCGCTGGCGCTACGTGCCGAGCGAGTTCGCCGCGCTGCTGGAGGAGCTGCGGCTCATCAAGCGCATCCGGCCGTTCCAGAACGTCCACGGCAACCGGACGGCGCGCCGCACCGTCTTCCTCAAGCGCACCGGCGGCGCGGCGCCGAAGCTGCGCCTCACCGCCAAGACCGCTGACCCCGACGCCGCCTACTACGGGCCATTCCGCGGCAGCAACCGCGCGGCCGCCGCGCTCCGCGTGCTCACCGACGTCCTCGGCCTCCGCGACTGCGCCCAGGACGTCCCGATGGTCTTTGCCGACCAGGCCGAGCTCTTCGACGCGTCGCTCGCGCCGCGGTGCATCCGCCACGACCTCGGGATGTGCCTGGGGCCTTGCGCCGCGCGCTGCTCCGGAGAGCGCTACAGCGCGGCGGTGAACGCCGCGGTGGACTTCCTCGAAGGGCGCTCGGCCGCGCCCCTGGGCCGGGTGCTCGAGGTGATGGCGGACGCGGCGGAGCAGCGGGACTTCGAGCGGGCGGCGGTGTGGCGGGAGAAGTTCGAGGCCCTCGAGTGGCTCTTCGGCGCGGTGGCGCGGCTCGCCTCGGCGCTCGAGGCGCTCAGCTTCGTCTACCTGGTACGGGACCAGGCCGCGCACGGCGACGACCGCGTCTACCTGATCCGGCGGGGCCTCGTGCTCGCGGAAGCGGCGCTGCCCCGCACGCCGATTGAGCGGCTCGCGTTCGCCGCCTCGGTGCAGCGCCACGCCGACGTCCCCGCGCCGGCACTCGTGCCGCGCTCCGCCGCGGAGATGGACCACGTCCTCCTGGTCACGAGCTGGTTCCGGCAGCACCCCGAGGCGTTCGAGGCGACGAGCCCCTACGCCGACTGGCTGGTGCGCTAGGCCGTCAACGGGACGATGCGCGCCCGGGGCGGGATCCCCGGCTCGGTCTCCATGATGGCGACGGACGGATGCAGGTCGAAGCGGGCGGGCCCCGCGGCCCCGGGATTGAGGGCGACCGAGAAGTCGTCGAAGTCGCGGATCAGCGGCCGGTGGGAGTGCCCGTAGACGATCACGTCGGCGTGCGGGAACGCGTCCTTCAGCACCTGCGGCTCCGGCGCGCCGAACTGGTCGCCGTGGGTCACCACGAACACGAAGCCGTCGATCTTCATCTTCGCCACCCGCGGCAGCCGCGCGCGCAGCGTCCCCCCGTCCACGTTGCCGTACACCGCCGTCACCGGCGCCAGCGCCCCGAGCCGGTCGAGGATCGCCGGGTCGCCGACGTCACCGGCGTGGAGGATCCGGTCCACCCGCGCGAACACGTCCAGCACCTCCGGGCGGAGGCGGCCGTGCGTGTCGGCGATGATCCCGAGCCTCACCGGCGGCGCTTCCCCGCCTTCCCCGACCACCGCGGGGCGAGGTCCGCCTCGACGCCGAGATGGTCGAGCACCCGCTGAACCACGAAGTCCACCAGTTCATCCACCCGCGTCGGCCGGTGGTAGAACCCCGGCGCCGCCGGAATCAAAGTTGCGCCCGCCTCGGCCGCCGCGACCAGGTTGCGCAGGTGGATCAGCGAGAGCGGGGTCTCCCGCGGCACGAGGACGAGGGGGCGCCGTTCCTTGAGCGTCACATCGGCCGCGCGCTCGATGAGGCTGCGGCTGGTCCCGTGCGCGATCGCGGCCACGGTAGCCATCGAGCAGGGGCACACC
>JBEKGT010000009.1:0-27528 GCA_050012655.1 Gemmatimonadales bacterium
GAGCGCCGCCTCCGACACGGTGAGGGAGGCGGCGTACTTGCCGAAGTAGTGCCTGGCGGCGGCCTCGACCCCGTACCAGCCGTGCCCGAACGGGATGTAGTTCAGATACGCCTCGAGGATCTCGGCCTTGGTATGGCCCCGCTCGAGGGCCCTGGCCATCTCCGCTTCGCGGAGCTTCCGCCCGATCGTGATCTCGCGGCGGTCCACCACCGCCGGATACATCGCCCCGATGAGCTGCTGGGTGATGGTGCTCGCCCCCCGTGAGCCAAACCCCCGCAGCAGGTTGTCCCGCAGCGCCCCCACCAGCCCGATCACGTCCACTCCATCATGCTGGTAGAATCGGCGGTCCTCCGTCGCCACGAACGCCTGACCCACGTAGGCCGGCAGTTCCACCAGACGGACCCAGCTGCGCGCCTCGGTGCCAATCTCCGCCAGCAGTCCCCCCCGGCGGTCGTAGACCACTGTCGCGAGCTTCGGATGGACGATGTCGACCTCGCGCGCGCCTTGGGCGAGCGCAGGGCCAGACCCGAGAGCCAACCAGGTAGTTGAAACAGCGAATACGGCTGCTAACCTAGCGCCAGGCACAGAGATCCACTGCGACTTGGGCAAGAAGCGAGGCGAACTTCGCGATGGAATCGGACGAGATCCCCGACCGCGCACGATGATCGAGGAGCGCGCTCCCTACAGCTGATCCAACTATAAGTGCAGCAACGTATTGCGCGTCAACGTCATCCCGGAAGTACCCCTTCCGCTGGCCGTCGTCTATGGCGCTCTTGATGCCGGCTGTCGCCTGCTGGATCCAACCGGTGACCGTTCGTTCCGCCTCCTCCGGCACGGGCCGCCCCGCTCCACACTCGGATGCCAGGAGTGCTGCCCCGGGGGTCCCGGCGAACCACAAAGCGATTTCCGCGACGAAACGGCGAAGCGATTCCGTTGGGCTAGCGGTGCCTTGGGGAGGGAGCGGGGCCGCACGGAAGGTCGCAGCGGCCGCAGCGGCGTAAAGGCCGTCCTTGGACCCGAAGTAGTGGAATATCAACTGCTTATTCGCTACCGCCGCCGCGGCGATGCGCTCGATCCTCGCACCGGAGTAGCCGCGGTCGGCGAACTCCGTTCGGGCTGCATCGAGGATTGCATCCTTCCGCGAAACCGTTGCCAACCTACCACCTTCAACCAGATGGTTGGCAACGGTAAGGCGCGAGGCGCCGCCGGTCAATAGCGCCCGGCCACGGCGCTATCGGGATCGCGGTGCCGCGGGCGCCTGGCGCCGAACTGCGGGGGCGGTCGGCCAGCGGGCCCCGAGGTCGTTCCAGTTCATGATCGCGTTGAACACGAGGGCGAACGAGCCCTGCGTCTGCCAGCGCCAGAAGGGGCGGATGGCGAAGAGGAGGATGTGGCCGGCGCCGTCCGGGAGGTCCACGACGGCGGGCCGTCCAGCCAACTCGGAGCCGCCGTCCAGTTGGCCGGAGATGAGGAGTGAGTCCGCCTTGGGGTGGAACCGGAGGATGACCCGCGGGGTGGAGCGCCAGAGGTCCCGGATCACACTCGAGTCCCGCTCCTGCTCCGAGCCGGTCGTGTCCATCGAGTCCACCTGCAGGAGCGGTGTCTGGCTGAAGTACACCGGCAACGTGTCGGCGTACCCGTAGGCGATCGGGCTCGTGGGGTCCTTCACCTGCGAGCGGAAGACGGCGCCGCGCGCACGGAGCTGCCTCGGCTCGACGACGCTCACGCCGCGACCGAACCCCGCCTGCACCGGAAGCGCGACGGTCCCTCCTTCGGTGATGAGGAGCCCGCCACGCCGCAGCCAAGCGTCCAGCCGCGCGAGGCCGTCGAGGCCGATCCCCGGCCGGACGTCGTCGGTCTGGTCCTCGCGGCCGAGGTTCGGGGTCTCCGCCGTCCGTTTCCACGGGACGGGCGGTCCGGCCATCGGCATGCCGGTGATCAGCATGCGCGCGTTGAATCCCGCCTGCGGGAGCACGAGCACGTCGAGCGCGGCCAGGCGGCTGCTGTCGCGCAGTTGCTGGGTGGACAGATAGGTGTAGGGGACGCCGAGCCGGTCGAAGGCGTAGCGCACCCACCCCTCGTCCTGGGTGCTCGTCCACGAATGGACCAGGCCGATGCGCGGGATGTCCAGCTCGTGACGCGCGACGGACGGTGCCTCGCGCACGGCGACGCCAGAGAGGCCGAGGGAGTCGAGCGCCGCAGCGACCTGACGCTCGGCGTCACGGGGCGCGCCGGCGAGCGGGACGATCATCGTTCCGGCCGGGAACGATTGGCCGGCTAGGGAGAACGAGTCCTCCGCGGCGAACATCCGGATCTGCCGCAGCCGGAACCGGAAGACGATGAGGTTGCTCTCGGTCGTGGCGGGGACCAGGATGGCCGCGCGGCCGGTCTCCGCGCCCGTGAGCGTGCCACGGGGACGCACGTCGTCGGCGAGGAGCGTGAGCGGCTGGGTGAACACGCTGGAATCCGCGATGGGGCGGGTGACGACGTTGCGGAGCGCGCCGAGGGTCCACCCCGTGTCGTCGTAGGGGCTCGGGTCCGTCGGACGGTACGTCTGGATGCCGAGCAGGTTGTCGGCCAGCGGCCCGTACGGCTGGTCCATCCGGACGACGTAGTCGCCCTCCGCCACTTGTACGCTCCCGGCGGTGAAGGCGCGGTTGGCGCGGTGCACCTCGATCCCTTGGAGGCGGAAGAGGTTCACCAGTTCGGCGGCCTCGATGCGGCGCACCTGGGCCGCGGGGATGAGCCAGGCATACGGGGCCCGCGTCCGCCCCCGCTCCACCGACCGCCGCGACTTGGCCCAGAAGTTCTCCAGGAAACGCGGGCCGTTGTGTGCGACGTAGTCCAGCGCCACCAGCGCGCCCGACTCCTGGTAGTTGATGTTGTTGCGGATGCACCAGCGGACGCCTTCGAGCGGCGGATTGGGGCGGTACCACTCGACGCTGCGCTGCGACGGGGCAAGGCGCGCAGTGTCGCATTCGGCGCCGAACGATGTGTACGTCTCGTAGAACCGGCCGATGCTGTTCCGGAGGTTCGCGATGAACATGATGTAGTTCGGCGTCCACCCGTCGTAGAAGCCGTGCGTCCACACGCCCGGGAGGCCCCGCTTCGTCAGCTCGCTGATCTCCTGCATCGCGAGCGTGTACCACTCGTCCACCGTGATCGGGTCGATGGCGCGGTTGTAGGGCCCTGTGCCGGTGGACGCGTACATGAACGGCACCGACTCGTGGAGATCGTGCAGGACGGTGGGGTGCCACTCGAAGTACGCGGCGAGGATGTTCCGCGAGAGCACCTGCGAGATCACCATCCCGTCGCGGTTGTTGTCGTGTGCGGTGTAGCGGCCCCAGTACACGAGCGGCGGGCGAACGCCGTGGTGGCTGCGCCCGTAGTTGTACACGTCCACCATCTTGTCGCGGCCGTCCACCTCGAGCACCGGCGTGATGAGGACGATCTCGTGCTCCCGGATGCCGCGGATCATCGGGCCGTCATCCACCGCGAGGCGGTACGCCAGTTCCATCAGCATCTCGGGCGAGCCGGTCTCCGGCGAGTGGATCGAGCCCGTGAGGTAGTAGATCGGCTTGCCGCGGCCGATGAGGGCGCGGGCGTCCTCCTCGGAGAGGCCGCGCGGGTCGGCGAGGCGCCGCGTGACGTCGCGGTAACCGTCGAGGCTCGCGATCGTCGCCGAGTCGGCGATCGCCGCGGCGATCATCTCGCGCCCCTCGTCCGACATCCCGATGCTGAAGATCCGGACGCGGGGCGTCGCGGCGGCGAGCGCGCGGAAATAGCGGTTGATGTCCGCGACATGGCTCAGCCGGCCGATGGTCCCGGGGACGTAGCCGAGCACCGCGAGCGGCGTCGGGACGCGCGAATCGGCGGGGAGGTGGTCGGTCAGGTCGGTGTTGAACTGCGGTTCGGAGGTGTACGCGCGGATCTGCCGCGTGTACGCCGTGTCGAGCGGCTGCTGGCCGGTGGCCTGGGCGGCGATGGCGGCCACGGCTACAAGCGAGACGGCGAACGGGCGGAGCATGAGGCGCTCCCGGTTGAGCGTGCGGGTCGGACGGGATCGGGCGAGCGAATGTGCAGCGGCGTCGGTGCGGCGGCAAGGCGGTTCGGGGGGTCTGCGGCGACGGCCGCTGCCTCAGCGGGGCGCACCCCGGGCGAAGTGGCGCTGTGCGTCGCGGAACGCGTCGGCGACGCCGAGGACGTGCCGCTCGAGGACCGCGAAATCCTCGCGCACGAGCGGCCGGCCCTCGCGCGCCAGGAGCGACACGGCGAGCTCGCCGGCGCGGCTGCGGTCGGTGACGAGGGGGAACCCGTACGAGCCGCCGGAGCCGGCCAAGCGGTGGAAGTGGCGCTGCAGGTCGGCCAGCGCGGTCGCGTCCTTCACACGCAGGCGGCCCAGCGCCGCGGAGAGCTCACGGACCCTCTCCGGGGACTCGGCCAGATACTCCGCTCGCAGGGTGTGCATCGCGGCTTCGAGCGAATCCTGTGCGTCGCCGTCCATCGCGTGCTCCCCAGCTGGTTCCGAAGTCAAGATATGCGCGGCGAGGCCACGGCGGCGAGCTCGCGCCGCAGGAGGTGCCGCAGGAACGGCACGAGGCCGCGACTCGCGGTCCGGATACCGTCCGCCTGGTCGCCCGAGACGATCCCGCAGACCGCCAGGCTGCGGTCGCAGACCAGCGCGATCGGCATCCCTCCCCAGTACGCGGTGAGCTCGGCGGGGGGGACGGTCCTGAGTGCCGCGCCCTCCGGGACGGGAGCGCCGAGGGAGACCACCTTCCACGAGACGCCGCGCAGCCGGGCGCGAGACAGGGCCGCGATGACGGTCGGGGCCCATGGCCCAACGACGGCCAGGATCTCATGGGCCGCGGCGTCGGCCGACTCGACGGCTGCGGCGAACAGGGCCACCCGGCCGCCCAGGGCCTCCACGCCCGGCGCTGCCCCGTCGCGAGTCTCCGCGCTGGCCCGGTGAGGCACCCCCAACTCTGCGGCCAGCGCCTTCAGTTCCTCATCGGCGCGCTTCGCAAGCACGGCGACGGCAGCTGAGGCTTCCACGGCCCGGTACGTCGCCGGGCGGCCGCCGCTCGACCGCGCCAGGTCGCGCGAGACGAGCGCGTCGAGCGCCTGGTAGACGTTCGCCCGCGCCAGACCCGTCTCGCGCGCGACGGCGTAGCCCGTCGCCGCCTCGAGACGCAACAACGCCTTGTACACGGCGTCCTGGGTCCGCGTGAACCCGAACCGTTGGAGCGGCATAGTAGTATTGATTGCTACTACTGAACGGAAAGTCAATCTGTCAAGAAATCTTACACTTCAAACTGAACGAAGCCGCGGAGTCTGCAGAGGTTGGCACGGCCGACCACGGAATGCTGCGCACGATCGGCCATGCCAAATCACGCTACGATGCGGTGATATCCCATCCTGCCAGACGCGCGAGCAGCGCCATCCGGAAGGTCACGTCGGTCTGGCGGCTCTCAACCGTCTTGGCCTCACCCTCGAGCGGGAAGGCGTGGTACGACCACGGAGAGACACGCCGGGGCAGGGCACGCAGGTTTCGCGGCCTCCACACCCCGTCCTTGTCGCAGTCCTTCGCGAGTCTCGCCCACAACTTCGGCGCGGAGGTCGAAGAGCGGAGCAGGCTGAGGCGCGCGAGGAGATCCATCCAGAAGAGACCGAACGGCAGGTCTTCGGTCTGGCCGCTGGCGGAGATCTTGAGCGGATCGCCGAGCAGGATGGCGGTTTGCTTGAGGACCTTCTTTCCGCACTGGACGCCGAACGCCTTCTTGCCCGCCGGCTGGGCGAGGTAGGCGCCGAGCCGTTCGATGAGGCCGGCGCGCTCGCGCTGGACAGAGGGGAGGTGGGCGAGCAGGGCGACGGTGAAGATCGTCGGAGGGGTCGCCTGGGGGTGAAGGACCCAGGTCCCGCCGGACTTGACCAGCGGTTGGGTCGCGAGCTCGCTGCGCAGGAAGGTGGACACCGCTGTGGCCGCCGAGTGCGCCGCGCCCCGGACCCGCGGGTCCTCGCCGAAGCCCGAACGGGCGAGGGCCGCGGCCGCCGCCTCGCGTACCATCTCACGCACCCACGGCTCGACGCCGGGCTCGGAGAATGAGTACTTCGCATACTCGAACAGCAACTTCGGGTCCGGGTCACGCGACAGAAGCCGGAAGAGGAGCCGGCTTCCCAGCTTGAGTGGCCGGCTCTCGCGCCCCCAGCCCAGCTCGACCAGCCGCAGATACTGGTGGAACGTGCCGACGTCCTTGATGCCGGTCGCCTTGTTCGGCGACACGCCCAGCATGTTGCCGCCCCAGACGCCCGTATCCTTTTGCTTCTTCACGACTTGCCGGCCAGGACCGAACGCTTCCAGCTCCGGGCGAATGGCCTCCGCCTCGGCGGGATAGGACCCCGGAAAGAGCTCGGTGAGGGTGCGATAGCGGATCGCCGGGCACCCATGCTGCATGAGCCAGGTGAACGGGATGTGGTAGGTCGTGGGGAATTCCACCGTGTGCGCCTCCCGGCGGACGGGGTCGGTCAATGCCGAACGGGGCGCAAACTTACGTGGGCCCGTCGACCTGTGCTAGTGGTCCTGCCGGATCGGCGGCCCCTCTCCGAACACGATTCGCAGTCGTACGAGTGTGCCGTGCTCGGCACTTCCTCGCTCTGACGTGAGTACGAGCCGGTCGGGCCCCTCGAACGCGACGCCTTCTCCCTGGGGCTCCAGCACGGGGATCGGGATGCCGCGCGGCGGGTTGAGCGGGAGCGGGAGGGAATCCCCCCGCAGGCGGAAGAAGTGGAGGCTCACGTAAGTGCGGATGACGAGGAGCATCCCGTCCGGCGAGAGTGCCGCGCCAGTCGAGAGGCGGCCCGTAAGGAGGCTTGTCTCGATCGGCAGAGCCCCTACCTGCTTCAAGGTGCGGGTGCCGGTCCCTGGCGAGGCGCTGGTCCGGTAGAGTACCGCCGGGCCGAAACGGTCCTTGGTGACGAGGAGGACGGCGCCGGCGGGGGTCAGGGCCAGGGCCTCGGCGTCGTGCGGGTGGTCCGGGTAGACGAGCACGAGCGAGTCGAGGAGCGGCACGGTGCGCGCCGTGTCGGCCGGGCCGCGGGGGGGCGCCGGCTCGCGCAGCCGGTACACGACCACGTGGGCGCGCCGGCGGCCATTGTCGCCGATGTCCGCCGCGTAGAGGCAGCGCCCCGGCACGACGACACACGGTCCGGCGGTGAGATCCTCCCAGTCCACGGCCCCGGCGCGGCCGACCCGCACCGCTCCCAGGTCCCGGCCGGTCGAGTCGGTGGCGTAGAGGTATGGCCCATCGCCCGAGTCGTTGTGGGACCAGTACACGCCGGGGACCAGCGCGCTCATCGCTACGCCGGAACTCTCCACGAGGCGGGGGGCGGCGAGGATGGCGGTGTCGATCGTCTCGACGCGCATCGGCGTCTGGGCGAACGCGTGGGTGGCCGTCGCGGCGAGGCCGGCGGCGATCAGGGTGAGTCGGCGCACACCGGGCAGCCTACCAGGGGCTCGCCTCCCGGGCAACGCTTGCCGGGGAGCGGGCGGCGCGGGCACATTGTGCCGGACCACCTAAGAGGACCAACGGAGGGAATGCTGATGCCGCCACGCTCCGGGACGGACGGCGGGACCCGGCTCGCGACGCTGTGCCGGGCGCTCGGGAATCCCGCCCGGTCGGCGATCGTGAGCTACCTGCAATCGCAGAAGAGCGCGTGCACCTGCGGTGCGATCGTGAGCCACCTGCCGCTGGCGCAGTCGACCGTCTCGCAGCACCTCAAGGTCCTCCGGGACGCCGGGTGGGTGCGCATGACGATTGATGCGCCGCGTGTCCGTTATCGCCTCGAGGTGGACACGGTCCAAGAGTTCAAGCAGCTGGCCGCCGGCCTCTGAGGACCGCTTTCAGCGCGCCGACGTCCGGAGCGCGTTGAAGAGGAGCGGCAGCGTCGCGAGGCTCTGGCCGCGGTACTGCGGCCGGAACCCGAAGAGCACCACCCGTCCGCGCCCGAGGCGGACGTCGGCGAGCGCCGCGCGCCCCGCCAGGTTCTGCGCCCCGATCAGCCATCCCGAGACGAGGACGTCGCCCGCCTGCGCGGGATAGCGCGCGACGACGCGCACCCGCGACGGATCGCGCACGTCGAACGCCATCCCCGACTCCACCCACGCGATGCTCTGCGCCGGCATCCCGTCGGCGATCGCCTGCGTCGTGTCCACCGCGAGGCGCAGGATGCTCCCCGGCACGTAGAAATCGCGCGGCGGGAGGCCCGACACGGCGTTCGTGACCGGCAGCGCGAGCGCATCGATCGCGAAATCGCAGGCGTTGTCGAAGGCGATGAGGGTGCCCCCTCCCTCGACGAACTCCCGCAGCGCCTGCACCCCCGTCTGGCCGATGCCGCCCGCGTAGCGTGCGGGGTAGCGGCGTGCCGACAACCCTTCCACGATGGCGCGAGCCGACATGCTCGGAAGGATGAGGGCGTCGAATCGGGCGCCGAGTCCTCCGGCCCTCACGGCGGAATCCGCCACGCTCTCGTAGGGGATGCTCCACTTGTCGAGGACGTAGCGCGTCCACCCCTCGTCGATCGGCGCGGTGTACGACCGGTACACGCCGAGGCGGACCGCAGGGCGGGCGGCGCGATTGCCGGGCGGCGTCGAGAGGCCGGCGGCGCGGTACGCGGGAGGCGCTGCCTCCACCGGGGCCGAGAGGGCCACGGACGGCGAGTCCGCCGCGGCGAGCACCCGGACGCCGAGGAGGAGCGGGAGCGTGTGGGCGGTCGCGTCGTACGGCCGGACCGGGGGGCCACCGGGGTACTCACGGAGGTCGGGATAGAACCGCCGCTCGAAGAGCGCTGCGACGAAGGCCGCGTACGGTTGCCGGAGCGTGACGACGTGCGTGCCCGGGGCGAAGCGCTCGCGGCCGAGGGAGAACGGGGCGAGGGCGGAGCGGACCTCGACCTGGGCGTGGCGCAGGATCTCGAGGAGCGTGCCGACGGCGGCGGGATCCTGGCCGGCGGCCGGGATGACGTAGGCGAACGGCCACGCGGGCCATCCGCGGACGGCACGCTCGGCGACGCGGCGCGACGTACCGATCCACGCCGCACGGTTGCGGGCCACGTGGTCGAGCATCGCCATCGCGGCGCTCGTCTGGTAGCGGACGATGTCGGCGAGGCTCCAGCGGCCCCCCGGCCATGGTGCCGCGAAGTTCCACGACCGCTGCTGCGGATCGATGCCCTCGCCGGGGCGGAGGCTGTCGAACGGCACGGTGATGGGTGTCGCGAGGTTGGCGCTGGCGGTCTCCGTGAGGATGCGGACGGCGCCGTGGTAGTGCTGGAACGCTCGCGCGGGGGTCCACGCGTCATACGAGGCGAAGAGCGAGACGCCGGTGAGGCCCTCGGCGGCGAGGCGCCAGGCGATCGCGGTGCCGAGCGCGTTGACGCCATCGACCAGCAGCGGATCCACGTTCGGCTCGATGGGATCCCGGTAGGGGGGCACGAAGATGCGCGCGCCGAAGCTCCCCTGCTGGTGGATATCCATCGTTACCTCGGGATGCCACACGCCGTACAGGCTGTCCACCACGAGCCGCGTCTCGACCTGTGTGAAGGCGTACCAGTCGCGGTTGTCGTCGTGACCGACGTACCGGTTGTACAGCTCGGGAGGCGACGACCCTTCCGCGGCGCCGCCGAGCGTCTGCGCGTACCAGCGGGAGACGATGTTCACCCCGTCCGGGTTGAGCGACGGCACGAGAATGACCACGGTGCTGTCGAGGATCGCCCGGACCTCGCTCGTGCGCGCGCTCGCGAGGCGGTAGGCGATCTCGAGGGGCGCGAAGAAGCCGCCGACCTCCGTGGAATGCACGCTCGAGGTGATGAGGACGAAGGCGGGGGTGCGGGCGGCGAGGCGCACGGCCTCCGCGGAGTCGGCGGAGAGGCGCGGGTCGGCGAGCTGGCGTTGGGCGTCGCGCAGCGCGGCGAGCCGCTGGAGGTTGGCGGCGCTCGAGACGAACACTGCGAGGAACGGGAGTCCGTTGGTCGTGCGGCCGATTGTCCGGACGCTCACCCTGTCGCTTGCCGCGTCGAGCGCGCGGAAGTACTCCGCGATCGGCCCCCACTCGACCAACCGCCGGTCGGTGCCGGGCACGAAGCCGAGCACGGAGGCCGGCGTGGGCAGGGGGCGGCGCTGGGCGGCTAGGACCCCCGGGGAACCGGCGGCCAGGGCGAGGAGGAGAGCGAAGGTCGGTCGCATTGCGGTCTCAGGATGAAGAGCGGGAAAGCATCGAGCCCCACCCCGGAGATCTGGGATGGGGCTCGATGTCAGTGCACCTGCGCGTCAGCGGCGACTACTGGAGCCGCTTCATCTCGACGCGACGGTTGTTCGCGCGGCCGGCGGCCGTGGTGTTCGGCGCCACCGGGTGCTGGGCGCCGTAGCCGACCGCCGTCAACGCGGCCTGCGGCACGCCCTTGCTGATCAGGTACTGCATCACGGCGCTCGCGCGCTGCGTCGAGAGACGCTGGTTCGCGGCCGGGATGCCACGGTTGTCGGTGTACCCGCCAACCTCCCACCGGCTGTTCGGGACCGACAGGACCGCGGTCGCGATCTTGTCCAGCTCCGCATCCGACGTCGGGAGGAGCGTGGCGGTGTTGTTGCGGAACGTGATGTTCCGGATCACCAACGCCGCGCCGGCGGCCGGGAGCTCATGGAACGGGCAGCCGAACTCGTCCACGCGGGTGTTGGGCGGGGTGTTCGGGCAGCGGTCGCGATCGTCGGTTACGCCGTCGTTGTCGCTGTCACGCTGCACCGGGCAGCCGTTGGCGTCCACCTGCGTGTTCGGCGCGGTGTTCGGGCAGCGGTCGAGGTAGTCGGCCACGCCGTCGTGGTCGCTATCGACCGGGCAGCCGTTCGCGTCGATCGGGCGCGCGTTCGGCGGGGTGTTCGGGCAGCGGTCGAGGTAGTCCGGCACGCCGTCGTGGTCGCTGTCGAGCGGGCAGCCGGTGGCATCCACCGGGCGCGCGTTGGTCGGGGTGTTCGGGCAGCGGTCGAGGTAGTCGGCCACGCCGTCGCCGTCCGAGTCCACCGGGCAGCCGTTCGCGTCGATCGGGCGCGCGTTCGGCGGGGTGTTCGGGCAGCGGTCGAGGTAGTCGGCCACGCCATCGTTGTCGCTGTCCACCGGGCAGCCGGCGCGCGGGTTGCCGATCGGATAGACCGGCCGCGCGTTCGGCGGGGTGTTCGGGCACTGGTCGAGGCCGTCCGGCACGCCGTCGTTGTCGCTGTCGATCGGACAGCCGGCCCGCGCGTTCCCCACCGGGAAGACGTGGGCGCCACGCGGCGTATTCGGGCACTTGTCCTTCTTGTCCGGCACACCATCGGCGTCCGTGTCCTTCGGCGGGCCGCCGCCCATGAAGAACGACAGGCCGGCGAAGGCAGCGCCGTTGTACGCGGCATTGCTCAACTCGCTGTACTTGTCGTAGGTCATCCGGCCTTCGACGCGGAGCGCCATGGTCTCGGTCAGCATCGAGCGCACGCCCACGCCGCCGAAACCGTTGTACGACGACGTGATGCGGGTGCCGTGTCCGCTGAAACGATTCATCCCGGCGCCGACCTCGAGGAACGGACTGGTCTTCCTGTTGAGGTCGAACGTGTAGGTGAGCGCGGCGAACGGCCCGATGACCGTGGTGCCATTGCCGGCGCCAAGGTTCGCACCGACGCCGATGCCGATGTTCTGGTTCAGGTTGTACGTCCCGCGCACCTCGCCGCCGAGCATGATCCGGCTCGGGTTCGCATTGGCGACGTGGAGGCTGGCGAGGCGGCCGTTGAGCGCCCTGTCGATCGTGAGCACGCCGATGGCGCCAGTCAGCTCGAAGCTCCCTTCACGATGCGCAGCCGCAGGGGCCATCGCGGGCCGGTGTGCAGGCTGCGCCGCCGGACGCTGGGCAGGCGGCGTCGCGGGCCGCGGCTGGGCCGCGGGCGGCGTGGTCGGACGCGGCTGCTGGGCAGGCGGCCGCTGCTGCGCGCCTGCTAGCGCCGGCACGATCGCCGCAAGCGCGCCCACAGCCAACACAACTCTCATGCGCATAGGAAGTCTCCGCGAGGATGTTTGACAGACTCGTGCGTGGTTCACGCCGCGTCCACTGGCGTTGATTCCGAAGCACTGCCCCGCCGACGCGCAAATCGCGCCGGCCATAGGGCGAAACGTGTCTAGAGTATGCGCCTGCCTTCGCTTGGGCGCAAGCGCATGCTCCAATCCCCATTCCCGGCCCGGGCGGGACGCCCCTGTGCATTGGCGGATCAGTGAACCTCGGCGCGCTCCCGGGCCGGCGCCGCTCCGCCCCTCCAGGACCAGTCTGTGGCGTCCCTTACGACCGCGCAACCCCCGCCCGCCATGGGCGATACGGGTCACTCCCCACCGGACCCGCGGACGAACTTCGTGGCCTCGGCCAACTGGCTGGCGGAGGTGGACAACTGGATCGCGCCACGGGCGAGACTCTCGATGGCATCCAGCTGCTCGCCGGCCGCGGCCGCGACCACCTTGGCCTCCTCGGCGGATGTCTGAGCCGCTGCGCGCACCTCCGTGAGGGCGGTCTGCATCTCGGCGGCCCGCTCGGCGTTCCGGCGGGGGAACTCCACCATCCGGCTCGAGAGGTGGGCCGCCGTCTCCGCCGCCCGGACGATGCCCTCCAGCTCGCTCATGGTCCGCTTGGCGACCCCCGAGACCTCATCCAGCTCCGTGCGGATCTTCTCCAGGAGCTGTGCCGCCCGGTCGAGTACCCGACGGGTCTCGGCCGTGGACCGGGCGGCAGTCCCCGCCTCCGTGGCGCTCTCTTCGGCCAGGCGGCGCACCTCGTCCGCGACTACCGCGAACCCGGCGCCGTGCGCCCCCGCCCGGGCAGCCTCGATCGTGGCGTTGAGGGCCAGCATGTTCGTCTGGTCGGCGATGGCGCCGATGGTCTCGGCGAATCGCACCACCTGCTCGGACGCGGAGCGCAGGCGCTCGACTTCCGCGGAGCCCTCCGCGACCGTCGTGCCGATGCGGTCGAGGCTCGCCGCCGTCTCCGCCATGGTCGCGCGGATCGCCTGCGCCGTGCGCTCGACTTCCTGGGCCGCGCGGTGCGTCTCGTCGCCGGCCTGGGAGGCGTCGTGCGCCGACGCGCGGAGCTCGACCATCGCCTCCTCCGCCTCCGCCGTGAGCGCGGCGGCCCGGGCGGCCCCCGCCTCCGCGCGCTGCGCGGCGGCGGCGACCTCCTCGGAGCTGGCGTGGATCTCCTCGCTCGTCGCGGTCACGCTCTCGACGTGCGCCCCCGTTTGCACCGAGGACTCGATGAGTGGTGAGACGATCCCGTGCACCGCCACGGCGAGCGCCATCTGGGGCGCCAGCGCCTCGAGCATCGCCGCGTCGGATTGGCGGTACATCGTGCGGTCGGAGTGCCGGAGGTTCCACGCGCCGGCGAGCTGCTCGCCCTGATAGAGGGGGATGAGCAGCTCGGAGCCCTGCTGCACGGCTGTTCCCTCGGACGCCCACGTCCGCCGCGCCATCGCGCCGAAGGCCAGGGCGCGGCGCTGGGCGAGCGCCTCGCCCGCGAATCCGCGGTCGGGACGCAGGCGCCGCCCCACATTGGAGGGCTCGGTGTCCAGCAGGACGACCAGTTCCCCCGTGGGAGCGTCGTAGCGCGCGAAACCCATCCCCTCCCACGGCATCAGACTGCCGGCGAGACGCTGGATGGTGGCGAAGTTGCGCTCGAGGTTGACGTCGGCCGCCACCGCCCGCGCCAGCCGCTGGATCAGCGTCAACTCGTCGGCGCGCACCCCCCGCCGGCCGATGTAGTGCGCCATGGCGGTGAGACCGAAGAGGGCGAGGACGCGTCCGAGGGTCACCGCGAGCGGCGCCTGCGCCGTCAGCGCACCCAGCCAGCCGATGGCGAGCGCGACGTCCAACACCGCGACGATGGCCTCCCAGCGCAGCGTGAGGCGCGGGTCGGTGAACGACGCCGCGTCCGACAGGTAGATCTGCAGATAGAAGAACGTATTCGGGAGGATGGGCATCACGACGACCGCGAAGACCAGCGGCCAGGCGTTGTCGCCTTGCAGCGCGAGGGCGCCGTGCAGTCCGCCGATCCGGTCGTAGACGACGCCCACGAGGGCCGAAGTGAACCCGCAGAGCCCGGCCGTCGCGATCGCGGAGCGCCACGGCAGCCGCCGGAGGAACAGATCGCCGACCAGGACGCCTGCCACCGAGACGAGCGCCGCCCACCCCCAGCCACGCTGCAGGATCGCGAACAGCGGCAGGAGCATGATGAACGACGCGAACCCCTTGCCGGGGAGCGGAAGGCCGAAGCGGCGCAGTGCGGCGCCCGCCGCGACGAGGCCGATGAACTCGAGGACCGGGAACGGCTTCGGCAGGTTCCCGGTGCTGGCCGCGACGACGATCGCCGCCACGGCGCCGATTTCGATGGCGGGGAGGACGATGATGTCGAGCCGACTACCCCACGATGTCGCGGAGCTCAATGTTCTATCCCCCAAGGCATTAGCGCGCTGACTGGCTAGTCAGTCAACCACGAGTGCTTGTCGTTCGGAGAGGCCACCTGGTCCGTCGTCGGGGACGGCGCGTCGGGAGGGTCCACGGCGTGCGTCGATCCGTTGCTCGACCCTGTCGCTCGCGGGGTTCGCAGGGGCGGGGCATCGAGCGTCCCGAGGTTACCTGTCGCTGGGGAGCGCGTCAAGAACGGACTGTCGCGGACGGCGTGGGTGTGCTAGAGTGTCACGCGGCGGCGGCGCGGGCGCGCCGAACACGCGAGGAGGCCGGGATGTGGGTGTCGATCGAGTACTGCGTCGTCTGAAACTACCAAACGCGCGCCGCCGGTCTGGCGGCGGAGATCCGTGAGGCCTTCCCCGAGGCGGAGGTTAGTCTGACCAAGTCGTCGGGCGGGGTCTTCGAGGTGACGGTGGACAGCAAGCTCGTGTTCTCGAAGAAGGCGCTGGGCCGCCATGCGGAGCCGGGGGAGATCCTCCGTCTCATCAAGTCGTGAGGCTCGCCCTCTCGACGGGCGGCGGGGACGCGCCCGGCCTGAACGCCGTCATTCGCAGCGCGGTCCTCGCGGCGGTGCACCGGGGCTGGGCGGTCTACGGCATCCAGCGGGGGTTCGGCGGCCTGCTCGGCGGCGACCGGGTGTTGAGCCTCGGACCCGACGAGGTCCGCGGGATCACGCACCTCGGCGGCACCATCCTCGGCACGACGAACCGCAGCAGCCCCTTCAAGTGGCCGGTGCCGCAGCCCGACGGGACGGTCCAGGAAGTGGACCGGTCCGACGAACTGGTGGACGCCTTCCGGGCCCACGGCTTCGATGCGCTGATCATGATCGGCGGCGACGGGAGCCTGCGGATCGCGCAGGCGCTGTACGAGAAGGGGCTCCCGGTGGTCGGGGTCCCGAAAACGATCGACAACGACGTCCGTGGCACCGTCACGACGTTCGGCTTCGACACGGCGGTGTCCACCGCCACCGACGCGCTCGACAAGGTGCATTCCACGGCCGAGAGCCACGACCGCGTCATGGTGGTCGAGGTCATGGGCCGCTACGCCGGCTGGATCGCGCTCAACTCCGGCCTCGCTGGCAGCGCCGATGTGATTCTCATCCCCGAGATCCCCTTCGACATCGACAGCGTCTGTCGGAAGATCCGCGAGCGGGACGCGCGGGGCCGGCGCTTCAGCATCATCGTCGTGGCCGAGGGGGCTGCGCCGATTGGCGGCAAGGTGGTGACCAGCGCCCCCGCCGGTCCGGGCGACCGCATGGAGCGGCTGGGCGGTATCGCGGAGCTGGTCGCCTCGGCCATCGAGGAGCGCACGGGCAAGGAGACGCGCACCCTCCGGCTCGGCCATCTGCAGCGCGGAGGAAGCCCCACGACGTTCGACCGGCTGTTGGCGTTGCGGTTCGGCGCGGCGGCCGTGCGGTGCGTGGCCGACGGCAATTTCGGCGTGATGGTCGCGCACGTCCCCCCCTCGACGGGGTTCGTCCCCCTCAAGGAGGCGCTGGGGAAGCCGAAGCTCGTGCCCCTGGACCTGGATACGGTCCTGATGGCGCGCGAGATCGGTGTGTGTCTGGGCGACTGAGCCCGCGTGCATCCCGTCCACGACCCGTACCTTCCCGCAGACCAGCAGGCGTTCCATGCGGCGCGCCCCGTTCGGGGCCGCGTCGTCGTCATCGCGCCGACGCGGGCCGCGTGCGAGACGATCGAGATCGCCGTCGGTCTGCACCTGGAAACGGTTCTGGATGGGGAGCACGGCGCTGAGATCCGCGACCTGGCGGCGCGCGGCGCCGGGTTCGGCATCGTCGCGGCCACCGGCACAGGGAAGACCCTCGCCATCCGCCCGATCGCGGAGACGATTCTCGGCGCGCCCCTCGCAGTCGGCGTGGTCAACCGGGAGCGAGAGGCCACGCCGGAGACGCCGACGTGGAACGTGGTCATCGTCACGACCGGCATCGCGCGGCGGTGGTTCCAGGCCGATCTGATCACGAGCAGGGACACCGTCGTGGTGGACGAGATCCACCAGACGTCGGCCGAGCTCGAGCTGTGCCTCGCGCTCGGCAAGCGTGCCGGTTGCCGGTTCATCTGGCTGTCCGCGACGGTGGACCCCGCCTTCTACCGCCGGTACCTCGGGTCAGCGGCGGTACTCGAGACGACCGCCTTCGACCCGTCGCGGGCCGCGCGGGTCACCGTCACGCCGGAGCGGACGCGCGAGTTCCTGGGGCCGCGCTTCCTGCGGCGCGTGGTGCGGGAAGGGCGGGGCGTCGCGGTCTTCGTGCCGACCCGGGCGGAGGTGGAGGACGTCGCCGAGGAGATCGGCGCCCGGTGGCCGGCGCTGGCCACCGCGTTCTACCACGGCGGCGAGCCGATCCGCGTGATCCGGCCGTTCCTCGACGGGAGCGCGCCGAAGCCGTTCCTGCTGGCGATGACCGCCGCCGGACAGTCGGCGCTGAACATCCGCGGCCTCGACACGGTCGTGATCCTCGACGCCCGCTACCAGAACGTGGTGCGCGGCGGCCGCAACGTCCTCACCCGACTGCCCCTCGGCGCCAACGAGATCCTCCAGATGGCGGGGCGGGTGCACGGCCGGGTCGCGGGCGGGCAGGTCACCATCCTGAGCGAGCGGGAGATCGACTTCGGCTCGCTGAGGCCGGGTCCGCCGGAGTTCCAGCTGGCCGGCGACGCGGAGCGGGTGGCGCTCACGTGCGCGGCGCTCGGCGTGGACGCGCGGGAGCTCGAGCTGCCGATCCCGCTGGATCGGCGCGCCTACGCTGAGGCGGTGACGCTCCTCGAGAGCCGCGGCATCGTCGAGGAGGGGCGGCTCACGCGGTACGGCGCCGAGGTGGAGGAACTCCCCGTGGAGCGGCCGTGGGGGGAACTACTTCTCGCGGCGGACGACGACCTCGTCCCGACGGTGGCCGTCTGCTCGTCGGTCGAGTCGCTGCACCGGATGACGCGCGAGGAGCGGATGCTCCGCGGCGTGCTGGTGCCCGGCTCCGACCACCTCACGGTGTACAGCTTGTACGCCGAGGCGGTGAACGAGCACGCGCGGATCGAGGTGGTGCACGGCCTCCCCCGCCACGTCTTCCGCCCCTCGCTTGATGAGTGGGCGGAGCGGCGCGGCGTCCTGGTGAAGGCGCTCGAGGACGCCGCGCTCGGGCTCGCGTCGGTATGCCGCGCGCTCGAGATGCCGCTTCCCGCGCGATTGCCCCTCGCCGACAGCGCGATGCTGCGGCGCTTCCAGGATCTCCTGGCGCGCCTGGCGCCGCTGGACCTGGTGGTGGACGAGGAGACTGCCGCGCACGAGCCGGTGGTGGTGTCGCGGGGCTCGGTCTGCGGCTCCTGGGGCGGGATCGTCGGGACGATCCGCTATTTCGCCGACCGGACCGGCGGCGCGCGCGCGGCGATCGAGGGCACGCAGCTGCCGTACGACCTGATGCGGCAGTACGCGCTGCCGCAGCCCCCCGAGGTGATCTACGATCCGGACCGGAAGCGCTCCCCGCTGGCTGTGCTCCGGCGCCTGCGCTACTTCGGCTTCGACATCGACCGGGAGATCGAGCCGCTCGAGGCCATCCCGCCGGAGCTCCGCGGGCTGGCGCGGTCGGCGCTCGTCGAAGCGCTCATGACCGGCCGGGCCCGTCACCGGGACGCGCGCCACCTCCGCCAGACGCTGGAGCGGATCGGGGAGCTGGTGCGCCGGGCGGGCGGCACGCTGCCGGGGGCGGACGGCGCGGCGGTGCGAACGGAGTTGGGGCGGCGGCTCGCCGCCGTGACCCAGATCGGCGAGTTCGGCAGGGTGGACCTGGCCCTCGAGGTGGGCCAGTTCGTGACGGAGAACCGGCGCAGGGAGCTGGAGGCGCTGCCCGCGTGGGTGGACCTCGCGGGAGAGCGCTGCCCCCTGGACTACGAGGTCGTGGACGGGGTGAGCACGGTGCGGGTGCGGCTCCGCGAGCGCGCCGCGCGCGCGCTGCGCCCGCAGGACCTTCCGCGGCTCGACCGGCCGCTCGGCTTCACGGTGCTCCGGGGCAAGCGGGCCGCCCTGCGCGCCGACTCGCTCGAAGAACTCAGGTACCTCCTCGGCGAGCGCGAGCCTGGCCGGCCGTCACCAGGACGAGCCAGAAAGCATCGTAGGCGGGCCTGACCTCCTCGGCGGCCGCGCCGCCGGCGAGGGCGAGCGCGATTCCGTCGAGGAAGTGGAGGACGACGGCCGCGGCCTCGTCTGCCGGGACGGGGAGATGGGAGCCGAGGCCGGCGATGAGCCGCGGGAGGCGCGCCGTGAGCGCACTCAACTCCGACTCCCGCTCGGCGTCCAGGGTCCGGCGCACGGCGGAGTCGCGGCGCGCGAGGAGTGTGAGGTCGTTCCAGGCTCGCTCGGCACCCGAGCCCGTGCCACTCTGCAGCGCGGACCAGAGAGCGTCGAGCGCCGCCATCCCATCTGCGGAGGCGAGCGCCTGCGACCGTCCCTCCAACCGGCGGGTGGCGAGACGCTCGCAGCCGGCGGCGAGCAGCTGTTGCTTGCTGCTGAAGTGGTAGTAGACCAGCGCCGCCGACACGCCAGCCTTGGTAGCCACGTCGGCCACAGTGAGGTCCGCCACTCCGAGGTCGGCGATTACCGCGCAGGCGGCTTCGATGATGCTATCTCTTTTGTCCACGGTGTCAAGGGGCCGACCGTGAATTGGGGTGTGCACCTCGCGCTGATCGCGGTCCAGTTCCTGTTCGCGTCGCTCACCATCGTCGCGAAGTTCGTCCTGCCGAGCGTCCCGCCAACGGGTATCGTCTACTTCCGCATCACCGGGGCGGCGCTCGCTTTCGTGGCGATCAAGGCGCTAACGGTGCGCGAGCGGGTGGTCGCGCCGAAGGACCTCCTGGCGATGGCGGGACTGGCGCTGGTCGGGGTCATGTTCAACCAGATCTTCTTCCTCGAGGGCGTGAAGCGAACGACGGCGATCAACACCAACATCCTCGTCACGACCGGGCCGGTGTTCACGCTCGCGATCGCTCTCCTCCTCAAGCGCGAGCGGGCCACGGCGGAGAAGGTGGGCGGCATCGTGCTGGCGGGGGTGGGCGCGGTGTGGCTGATCGGCCCGGACCGGATCCGGCTCGACCCCTCGATGGCGTTCGGCAACGCGCTGATCGTTCTCAACACGAGCCTCTACGCCGTGTACCTCGTGCTCTCGAAGCGCCTGCTGGAGCGCTACCAGCCGGTGACCGTGGTGACGTACGTCTTCCTCTTCGGGGCGCTCTACATCGCGCCGGTCGGCATGGTGTCGCTCCGCGACGTGGACGTGCCGCACCTCTCGCGGACGGCGGTGCTCGGCCTGGTGTACATCGTGGCGGGCTCGTCCATCCTGGCGTACTACCTCTCGATCTGGGCGCTGCGGCGGACCGCTTCCAGCCTCGTGGCGATGTACGTCTACCTGCAGCCGCTGATGACGGCACTGGGTGCCCCGGTCATCCTGCACGAGCGCGTCACGCCGCGGGCCGGCCTGGCGGCGGGGCTGATCTTCGGAGGGCTCGCGCTCGCCACCTGGGGGGAGCAGCGCTCCGGCCACACGCTCGGCGCAGCGTTCCGGCCGCCTTCCGAAGGGGTGTAGGGCCGCGCCCCGAAACCGGGCGGCCGGGCGCGGCGTAGAGGGAACGTGATCGCCGCCGTCCTCCTCGCCGCCGCGCTGCAGGCCCCACAGAGCCCCTACGCCGACTCCGCCACCGCGGCGCTCATCGTCCGGGCGCGGCAGCGGCACTACGCCCTCGACGCGGCCGTCCACGACTACCGGGCCACCGTCACCACGAAGCTCGACGCCGCCTTCGCGCGCGGGCGTTTCGCCCGGCTGCTCCCCATCGGCGTGCTCGAGCAGGTGGCGACCCTCTCGTGGCAGGCGCCGAACGACGTGCAGCTGGTGACGCTCGGCCAGCGGAACCGGACGGCCTTCCGGGGCGCCGACATGGATGCGCGGTGGGACAGGCCGTGGTTCATCCCCCGGTTCCTCGGCGACAGCATCCATCTGATCGACAACGACTTCCCCAACCGCCCCGCGGTGCATCCGCTCGCCACCGGCGCCGAGCGATTCTACCGCTACGTGATCGAGGACTCCCTCGAACTGGCGCTCCCCGGGAGAACCGTGAAGGCCATCGCCGTGCGCGTGACGCCCACGCGCGCGGAGGGGGCGCTGGTCGCCGGTCAGCTGTGGCTCGACGCCCAGTCGGCCGGGGTGGTCCGCTTCCGGTTCACTTTCGTGGGCCGCGATCTGTGGGCCGGGCACGATACGCTGCGGACGCGGCGCGACAGCGCCAACGAGCGCCGCGCCAACGACCTCGCCAATCGCGTGCTCCGGGTGTCCGCCGACCTGGAGTACGGGCTCTTCTCCCGCCGGTTCTGGCTCCCGTACCGGCAGTCCATCGTCCTCGACATCGAGCTGCCGTGGTTCGGCGGAGTGGTCGTCCCGGTCACCTTCGTGAGCACCTTCACCGACCTGACGGTGAACGGCGGAGCGCCGATCGTCTTCACGGTGCCGCTGCCAGACACGGGCGCGGTGGTGAAAGTGGAGCAGGGAAAGCGCGGCGTGACGCTCTCGGGCGGGAATGAGGGGGCGCAGGAGCGCCGCCGCCGCCTCGCGGAGCGCCAAAGGCAACGGGCTCAGGCCGATTCCACGCGCCGGCGGGAGGGGTACACGAGCGCGGGCCGCTGGCCGGGCGGGCGCTTCGAGATCCGGGTGCCGCCGGACTCGGTGCTCGACCACTACGACGGCTGGCACGACTCGCTGACCCTCGCTCTCTCCAGCGATGACGTGGCGCGGATCGACGACCTGCGACGCCAGGCGTTGGCGCTGCGAGGCCAACTGACGGCGGACCTCGTCGGCAGCGCGGCGCCACTCTTCTCGATCGATCGGTTCGCGGACCTGCTCCGGTACAACCGCGCCGAGGGGCTGGCGGTGGGGGCCGGCATCACGTGGCCCCTCGGCGGCCCGTACGTCACCCTCGCCGCGCGGGGACGCTACGCCTTCACCGACCAGCGGGTGCAGGCGGCGGTGGCGCTGCGCCGCGACGTGATCGGCGGGCGGACGGAGGTATCGCTCTTCCGGGAGATGACGGACGCGGACCCGCTCGCTCACGGCCTGGGTCCCGGCAACTCCTTCCGGGCGCTCTTTCTCGCGCTCGACGACGGCTCCTACCTCTTCGCGCAGGGCGTGGAGGTGCGGCGCGAGTTCGCCTACCGGAACGCGGCCGACGTCTCCCTCGGGATCCGCTTCGCGCAGGAGCGCGCGCCGAACCACCTGGCACACGCGGCGCTGCACCAACTGCTCGGGGGGCACGGAGACTTCGCACCGCTCGATCCGGTGCTCCCGGGCACCTTCACCACCGTGACGGCGGGGATCTCCGGGGGGCTCGTGCCCACCTCGTGGAAGGTGGGAGCGGAGGTCACGACGGGGGCCAGCGCGACGGCGGGGCGACTGTGGGCCGCGGCGTCAAGCGAACTGCGAGGGCCCGCCGGCCTGCAGATCGCGCTCAACGGTTGGGCTGGCGCGGGGGCGGGGGACAGCGTCCCCCAGCGCGAGTTCCGGCTGGGCGGCGCCGAGACGCTGCGGGGGTACGAGGCGGGGACGTTTCGGGGCCCATCGGCGTACGCGGCGAGCGTGGACATCTCGCTGCGCCGCCGCGGGCTGAGCCCGGTCATCTTCGCCGACGTCGGGCAGGCCTCGGTGCGCGACGTCACGTTCCGCGGCGACCCGCGCGTGTCGGTCGGTGCGGGCCTCGCGGCGCTCGGCGGGCTGGTGCGCGTCCATGCCGCGCGGCCCCTCGTGTCCGGCGCGCCGTGGCGATTCGACCTGGTGTTCGGTCCGCTCCGCTAGGCAACGGCGCTCCGCCCCTCTAGGTTGAGGGCGATGCGCCGCGCGTCCACCTTCTCCGCCTGCATCCTCCTCGCGAGCACCGCCGCGCTCACTGCGTGCGGACCGCGCGACGGAAGCGTCCGGTATCCACGGGCGGCGGAGGGGAGCATCGTGGTGGAGCGCTCGAGCGACACGCGCCTGGTGGACGTCGCGGCACGGGCGACCTACTGCCGGCAGGACAGTCTCCTCGTCATCATCGCCGTGGACCGTCGCTGGTCGGCGGGCCTCGTCGTCCGGGGTCCGTTCCCGCCGAAGGCGACGCGCACCTTCACCGTGCGGCCAGCCCTCGCGGGGGACGGGACCGCGGCGGCCGCGTTCCGTTCCGTGGACGACAGCATCCAGTCCGCGGTTATGGCGTTGCGGGGCACGGTGCAGATCGACACCGATCCCCGCGCCACCGGGCGATTCACGATCGGCGCCGCGCCGGAGCCGGGCCGGAGCGCTCCGATCCACCTGGTCGGGGCGTTCCGGGCGCTCCCGACGAGCGATACGACCGCCACCTGCAGCTCTCTTCCGAGGATCCTGTGAGCGCACCCGAGCAATCGCTGGGGCAGTTGGTCGCCGACCTGGCCGCGACGAACATCGAGCTATGGCACGAGGAGGACCGGGCGCGATCCGACGATGACGCGCAAGTCGCCGCCGCGAAGCGCCAAGTGGACCGCCTCAACCAGCGGCGCAACGACCTCATCGAGCGGATCGACGAGGTGGCCCTGCGCCTGGCGGAGGGGAGGCGCGCCGGTGGCTGAGACGATCGGCAGCCTCGCCGACAAGCTCTCGATCGTGGAGCTCAAGGTCTACCACATGCGGGAGCAGGCGGAGCGCCGCGACGCGGACGCGGTGCACCGCGCCCGGTGCGCGGACCGGCTCGCAGTGCTCCAGGCGCAGCGGAACGACCTCGCGGCGGAGCTGTCGGAGCTGTGGCAGCGGGTGGAGGCCGGGACGTATCGGCCGAAGGTCTACCGGCAGTTCAAGATGTATAACGACCCGCAGTACCGGATCCCCGAGACGAAATGAGCGAGGCCGGCCCCCTGCGATCGGTGCACGTGGACACCGAGCGCACGTGGGGTGGCGGACAGCGGCAGGTGGCGTGGCTCGCGGCGGGGCTCGTGCGGCGCGACCATGCTGCGTGCGTCATGGCGCGGCCGGACTCGCGCTACGCCGAGGAGCTGCGGGGGAGCGGAGCCGAGGTGGCGCCGCTCACGCCGGTGGCGGAATGGGATCTCCTCGCGGCGGGCCGGATCCGCGCGGTGGCGAGGCGGTTCGGCGCTGGCGTGGTGGTCGCGCACGCGGCGCACGCGGCCGCTCTCGCGGCGTTCGCGACGGCCGGAACGGACCTGCGCCTGGTGGTGACGCGACGGGTCGCACACCCCCTCCGCCGAAGCGCGCTCTCGCGCTGGAAGCACCGGCGCGCGGACCTGATCGTCGCGGTGTCGCTGCGGGTGCGCGATGCGTTGCTCGCGGACGGCGTGGACGGGGAGCGGATCCGGGTGGTCCACAGCGGAGTGGACCTCGGCAGGCCGGCGCTCCCCGCAGCGGCCGCGACCCTGCGAGCGCTGGGGCTCGACCCGGGCCTCCCGATCGCCGTGATGGTCTCGTCCCTCACTCCGCCTTACAAGGATCCGGAGACGTTCCTGCGGGCGATGGCCGCGGCGCGGCGTGCCCGTCCGGACATCCAGGGACTCCTAGTGGGCGGCGGCCCGCTCCTCGCTGGTGCCGTGCGCACGCGGGCCGCCCTTGGACTGGAAGCCGCGGTCGTGCTCGCCGGGCACCGCGACGACGCGGAACGCCTCCTCGCCGCGGCGAGCGTCGCGGTGCTCAGCTCGCGCGATGAAGGGCTCGGCACCACGCTGCTCGACGCGATGCTCTGGGGCGTCCCCGTGGCGGCGACGGCGGCCGGCGGCGTGCGCGAGGTGGTGCGCGACGGTGTGGATGGCCTGCTCTCGCCCCCGGGGGACGGGGAAGCCCTCGGTGCCCACGTCTTGGTGATCCTGGCGCACGGCGCGCTGCGGGAGCGGCTGGTGGCATCGGGGCGGCAGCGGGTGCGCGATTTCTCGGTGGATCGCATGGTGGAAGGGACGATCGACGCGTACCGCCACGCGCTATATTCCGCGCGATGCTGAGCCAGGAACTGCGGGACCGACACAACGTCGTGGCGCTCCTGGTGGCGGCCGTCACGATCGGGTCACTCGTCCTGCACGGCGCGTCGGGGCCGGCGCAGGGGCCGGGCGTGCCCGTGAGCCTGGTCGCCGGCGCGCTCTTCGTGACGTTCCTCGTGCCCGCGGTGCAGGTGTGGCTTCGCGGCCTGGTGAAGCGTCTTCCCGCCCTCGCCATCTGGATCCCCGCCGCGTTCGCGCTGTACGGTGTGGCGGCGACGGCGGCACTGGGGGCCCCGCGGTGGTTCAACCTCCTCGCGTGGCCGGTGTGCATCGGCGCGGCGCTCCTGGCGATCGGCCGCCGCGCCGACGGCGAGCTGCCGCCGCTGCGGTTCCTCGGCGCCGGCGTGGCGCTGTGGATCCTCGCGGGCATCTGGGACCGGGCTGTCCAGATCCGGGTGCCCGGTGATGCGCGACTCGGCCTCGCCTACCTCACCTGCGTGGCGCTGGCGCTGTTCCTTTTCGCGATTGCGCGCCCGCGCCGCTCCTTCGACGTGCGGCTCGGGCTGTCGCTCCGGGAGTTGGGGATCGCGCTGGGCGCGGTCGCGGTGCTCGCCGGCGTGGCGATCCCGCTCGGGATCCTGGTGGGATTCCTGCACTGGGAGCCGCGTTGGCTGGGTCTCTCATACGCGGTGGCGAGGATCTTCGGCCTCATCCTCTTCGTGGGGATCCCCGAGGAGTTGCTCTTCCGCGGCGTGTACCAGGAGGCCTTCTCCCGTCTCTGGTCGCCGCGCACCGGCTGGATCGTGGCGTCGGTCCTGTTCGGCCTAGTGCACATTGTCAAGCACTACCCGCCTCTCAACTGGCAGTACGCGCTCCTCGCGAGCGTCGCCGGCCTTGCCTACGGGTGGGTCTACGCCCGCACGGGCAAGCTCGGCGCTGCGGCGGTGACGCACGGCGTGGTGGACTGGCTATGGAGCACGTGGCTCGGGTCGTGACCATGCCTCGCGCGCGGCGGGCTGCGGGGACCGGATGGTGAGCGGGGCGCCGCGCGTCTCCGGCTTCTCGATCGTCCGCAACGCGATCAGGTACGGGTATCCGGTGGCGGAGTCCCTCCGCTCGCTGGCGCCGCTGGTGGACGAGTTGGTCGTCGCTATCGGGCGGAGCGACGACGGGACGCTGGAGCTGGTGCGGTCGCTGGACCTCTCCGGGCTGCGGATCATCGAGACGGTGTGGGACGAGGCGCTGCGCGTGGGCGGCCGGGTGCTGGCGCAGCAGACGAACCTGGCGCTGGCGGAGTGCCGGTTCCCGTGGGCGTTCTACCTCCAGGCGGACGAGGTGGTGCACGAGGACGACCACGGCCGGATCCGGGCGGCGCTGGCGCGCTGGGGGGACGATGACGCGGTGGACGCGCTGCGGTTCCGCTTCCTGCACTTCGAGGGCACCTACGCGTACGTGAACTACGTGCGCTACCGGAAACAGTGCCGGTTGGTACGGAACAACGGCGAGATGCAGTCGGTCGGCGACGCGGCCGGCTTCGGCCGTCGGGACGGCCAGCCCCTCCGGGTCCGCAAGAGCGGCGCCAAGATCTACCATTACGGATGGGCCCGCGCGCCGGAGGTCCTGAAGCGGAAGACGCTCGCGTTCCAGAAGCTCTATCACGACGACACGTGGGTGGCCGAGCGATACGGCGAAGTGCCGCCCGAGTACTTGAGCGACGTGGACATCGCCTTCCGGTTCCGCGGCACACACCCCGCGGCGATGGCGGCGTGCATCGGCGGCATGACGTGGGAGATCCCCGCGGACCGGCGCCCGCCGCTCGACTCTCCCCTCCTGAATCCGCGGTTCTACGCCGCATGGCTCCGGAAGTGGCGCATCCTCCCCCGGCGGTAGGGCGCGGCATGACCCCGAGGCGGATCTGGCGAACGCGCTGAAGCGGGCGCGGAAGCGGCTCAAGTACCCGCTCCTCGCCGGCGCGGCGCGGGTCTGGACGCTGGCACTCGACCGGCGTCCGCGGACGCTCTCCGACCTCGCCGGGTTCGACCCGCGCGCCATCGTCGCGGTCCGCACCGACCGCATCGGCGACCTGCTCTGCGGCACGCCGCTCCTCGAGGCGCTGCACCGCCGCTGGCCCGCCGCGACGCTCACGCTGATCCCCGGACCGAAGAACCGCGCCGTCCTCTCCGGCCTGCCGTTCGTGGAAGAGGGGCCGGTGTTCCGGCGCGACCCCGCCAGCTGGGCGGCGGTGGCGTGGTGGCTCGCCCGCCGCCGTTTCGACCTCTGCGTGAGCCTGCGTGCGGAATCGATGGCGGGGGCGTACGTGGCCGCGTGGAGCCGCGCGCCTGTCCGGATGGTCACGCATGCGGAGCATGCGAGCCCGGCGTTCAACCTGGTGCTCGGCGCAGACGATTGGCACCAGACGACGCGCTACTGCCACGCGGCCGCGTTGCTCGGCGCGCCGTGCGCCGACGTGCGGCCGGTGTTCGTGGTGCCGGCCGAGGCAGCGCGCCGCGGGGCCGACGTCCTGGCCGCGCTCGCACCGGTCGGCACGGGACCGCTCGTGGGGATCCAGATGCCGAACCGCGGGGGCCGGCACGCGCGGAGGGCGTGGCCCCTCAAGAACGTCGTCGCGCTCGCCGCGGCGCTCGCGGGCGACGGCTGCCGGATCGTGCTGTGCGGGACCGGTGCGGAGCGCGGCGACGCGGAGGCGGTGCGCGCCAGCGTCCCGGGTGCGGCGATCTCCCCTCCCGTCCCGCTGGCGGTGTTCGCGGCGATCCAGCGCGGCCTCGACCTCTTCATCTCCCCGTATAGCGGCACCCTGCACCTGGCGGACGCGATGGGCACCGCGACGGTCGCCTACGGACAGCCGGAGCAGGTCAGCGGCTGGTCGCCCCTGGGGCCGCGGCACCGGAACATCGGGGGCCGGACGGCGGCGGAGATCCCCGTCGCGGCCGTGCTGGGCGGCGCGCGGGAACTCCTCCCCGCGACGCTGCGCTGAGCACGGGACTGCCCGCCCCCTGGGGCTCCGGCTAGATTCCGTGCA
>JBEKGT010000010.1:0-19092 GCA_050012655.1 Gemmatimonadales bacterium
CGTCGTGGGGAAGGGCTCGGCGGCGCGACGCAGGACGCTCGCCGAGAGCCCCACGACCTCCAGCGCCTCCAGCAGGCGGAAGATCACGGCCCGCCGCTCCGCGAGGTCGTCGGCGGAGAGTCGGCCCTTGAGGTGGAGCCGGTCGAGGGTCCGCAGGCACTCCACCTCGGCCAGCGCGGAAGTGTGGCCGGGGTCGAGGTCCGCGAGCCGGAGCGCGCCCGGCTCGCCGAGGACGCAGCGGAGAAGGACCGACGAATCGACGTAGGTGCTCACCGGCGCTCGCGCCGCTCGTCGCGCAGCGCGGCGTCGCTCCCGGCCGGCTTGCCCAGGGGGCGCGGCAGGTGGACGTCCCGCAGGCGTCCCACCGGGCTGACGCTCGGCAAGTCACCGGGTCCCGGCTCCACTGGGACGAGTCGCGCCACGGGCGTGTCGCGATCGTACACCGTCAGGGATCGGCCGCCGCGCACCGCGCGCAGGTAGTGGCTCAGCCGGGCCTTCAGCTCCGCGACGCGGAGGGGGCGCCTGGGGGGCGTGTCGCTCATATGACTATCATATAGTCATCACTAGTCACAATCGCAAGTGGCGAGCGGGAGTCGGCCGTCCCGGTCCCCATCACTTATCACGCTTCCCGATCACGAGCAGCCACCCCTTCCCGGGCGCCACGCGGATCGGCTCCCCCGGCCTGAAGGTGGCGGCGGGTTGGAAGCTCGCGATCGCCGGCGCGGTGATGGTGGTGCGGGCGGAGTCCAGGCCGAGGGCGCGCCAGTCCACCGTGAGCTGCACGTCCACCGTGTCCCTGGCCCAGCTTGCCAGCGCGATCATCGCCTTCCCGGGGCGGAGGTAGGTCGTCGCGAGGACGTCGTCGCGGCCGGTCCGCACGGGCCGGCCCGGCACCCACCAGCCGATCATCCGCGTGTCGGTCATCCCGAAGTCGTCCCAGGCCCGCCAGAGGGCGCGCGGATCGCCCGCCCAGGGCAATCGCGCCGTCATCCCGAAGACCATCCCCCGCCACGGGTTCCCGCCGTCCTGGAGCATCTCCCCCATCAGGCCGAAGGGGATCCCCGACATCTCGGTGAGCCAGTAGTCGGGGGGGGAGTTGTAGTCGAAGTACTCGCCGAACCACAGGCGATCGAGGTAGGGGAAGTGCTCGAGGTAGAGGTTGGCGCTCGAGGCGAAGCCGTCGTTCCGGTCGTACTGGTTGGCGGAGTGGAGGTCGATGAGGGCGCCCGGCCGCCCGCGGTCGAGCACGCGGCGGATGCGCTGCATCGAGATGCGGTCGAACGCGACGTCGTCGAGGTAGAGCCCGTCGATCCCGACGTGCCGCACCAGCCAATCGAGCCCTTCGATATAGAAGTTGTGCCAGCGCGAGATGCCGCTGGTGACGAGCGTGATGTCCTTGAGCTCGGGCACCACCCAGCCGGTGATGTAGTCGCTTCCCACGTGCTCCTGGAGCCACGCGTGGCCGCCGCCGGGGCCGCCGGCGAAGACCTCGTCGCCGAGGGAGCGGAGCGCCCAGAACTCCGGCGCGCGGTTCGTCAGCTCGCGGACCGTGTAGTAGATCTTGACCCGCATCCCGGCGGCGTGCGCCGAGTCCACGTAGGCGCGCATCGCGTCGGGGCGGAGGAACGGATAGTTGAGGTAGGGGTTGATGGCGGTGGCGTGGTGGACGTTGATCGTGTTCGCGCCCGCGGCGAGGACGGTGTCCACCGGCCGGTAGGCGTGGAAGTAACGTGTCGTCCATTGCGCGCGCGTGTCGAGGGCGTGGAAGGGCGTGAGCAGGAGCCGCACGTTGAAGTGGAGCGTGTCCCCCGCCGCGATCGTCCGCGCGCCGCTGAAGCAGGAGACGAGGTACGCCCCGCCCTGCGCCCCGGGGCGGTCGGTGCGTCCGTGCGCCGGTGCGTCTGTGCGCCGCGCCACGGTGCGCGGTGCGCCGCCGTCGTGCGCTTCTTGGTGTGCCTGGAACGTGCATCCCCCCTGCCCGCCGTTCTCCCACGACCGGGGCATCACCAGCGGTCGCAGCGTGTAGAAGTTGGTGTTGAGGGGCCGGACGTAGCGGTCGTCCTTGAGGGTGAACTGGAGCCCGGCATTCACGTCGCCGATCCATGCGGCGTCCTGGTTCTTCGCGCGGTCCCAGTGCCACGTCATCGTGTCGGGGCGCGCGCCCCCCTTCCGGCCCATCCCCATCAGGTAGCGCGCCACGTCGTCGGCGAAGGGGATCTCGAGGCGGATGTCGCGCACCGCGGTCGCCCGCGCGGCGGTGAGGGCGACGGCGTATTCGATGTTGCCGTCGAAGTCCATTTCGGCCGCGACGCGCATCGCGAGGGGCGGAGCCGCGCCGTGCGCGCCGGCGCGCGAGCGGCCGCCGCGGGGGAGGGGCGCGGCGCCGGCGGCGCTCGTGGCCTCCCAGAGCGCGGCGCCGGGGAGTTGGCGCGTGAACCGGACGCCGCCGTGGCTCCACGGCAGCTCGTGTCCGGCGGAGTCCTCCACCACCAGGCGGATCGGCGCGCGGAGCACCGTGCGCCCGGTGCGGCCGAGGCCCGTCATCTCCTCCGTGAAGAAGCTGGTGATCTGCCGTGGGAGGCCGGAGGCGGCGAGCGCCACCGTCCTGCCGAGGACGGAGACGCTGCGGCGGGCGCGGTCCACGGCGACGGGGGTGTACGGCCGCACCAGCCCCGTGTCCTCGGCGAGGCGGGAGTCGAGCCAGCGCAGGCGCGAGAGCCGCCACGGCTCGTCGTCGCCGTGATCGGCGATGATCCGCGGCGCGACCGTGAGCCGGATGGGAAGCGTGGTGGCCTCGAGGCCGGCGGGCGCGATCGTCACCGCGCCTTCGTAGACCCCCGGCTCCGGAGAGTCGGGGACCATCACGCCCATCCACAGCGCCTGGACCTTTCCCTGCGCCACTCGGAGGGGCCGCGCGAAGGCGCGTCCCTGCCAGTCCACGCCCTGGGTGTTGAAGGAGCTGAAGGCGGAGGCGGGGATGAGGGCGCGGTCGCTGCCGGCGCCTGCTGCGCGGGGCTGGGCGTCGGCGGAGGGGGCGCGCCGCAGGTCCGTGAACCGCACCGCGAGGCTCTCCGCAGCGTGCGTCGCCGCCCAGAGGCCGATCTGGAAGGCGTAGAACTCGCCCCGCTGCGCCTCGCCCGTCACCGGCTGCCCTGCGACCGCGTCGCGGCCGTCCGGGCCGACGCCGACCCAGCGCTGCGGCAGGTCGTCGGTCATCCGGATCGGGTGGGTGCGGTCCTCGGGGAAGAGGAGGTACGGCGTGCCGGGGTGGCGCCCGAGGAGCGCACGCGTCTCCTCCGCGGTGGCGATCGTCTCCATCGGCCACATCGCGCTCATCGAGTCGGCCGACTGGAGGGCGACCACCTGTGCCTCAGGGAGGGTCCGCCACGCGCCGGCGCGCAGTCCGTCCGCGCCTAGCTGGTTGCGGGTGAGCCAGTCCGCTGTGGCGGAGGAATCCGGGGGGCGATAGGTGATGCGCGGGTAGTTCGAGCGGAAGGTGCCCTGGTACGGCATCCAGTAGACCCAGTAGTCGCCCGCGCCCGCGGTGGGCTGGAAGATGACGTCACCGAACTCGCGAGTCACCTCGGCGCGCGCGACGTTCGCCACCCGTTCGCCGGTCGCCGCGGCGACGACCTCGAGGCGCTTCTGCTCCGGATGCTGGTCGCGCCGCCGCCAGGGGATATGGACCCGCACGGCGTCGGCGGCGACCGCCACGCGCACGACGGCGCGGTGGTTGCCGGTGGAGTCGCTCTCCCAGTGGCCGATCGAGTAGGGGACGTCCTGCGCCCGGGCCGCGGACGCGCCGGCGGTGGCCAGCACGATGGCCGCCGCGAGCCGCGCGAGAGGAATGTGCGGATGCGTCACGTCGCCCTCCCTCCGCGCCCCATCACCCATCTCCCATCACTCATCACCTATCACTCATCACCTATCACTTATCACCCATCACCCATCACTCATCACCCATCATCTGTATCATCCCGCGGAACTCCCCCGCCTGGCGCTCGAGACTGTCCAGGAGGGCGAGTTGCGTCCGGGTGCGAACGAGATTGTGGTCCGCGTACGCGACGCGATAGTAGCGGTCGCCGTCGAGATGGTCGGTGAGGAATCGGACCGCCTGCTCCCAGGTGATGATCTGGCCGGCCACGACGAGGAGGTCCCTCTCCGTCGCGGTGAGGATCGTCCCCGCCGCGGCGAGGTATCCCTCGGCGAGTCCCGCGAAGAGCGACGGCTCGGCACCGACCGCACCGAGGTCACGCTCGTCCTCGGCGGTGGGCGAGGTCGCGGACCGGACCATGTCGCCGAAGTCGGAGAGGCGGGTACCGGGCATCACGGTGTCGAGGTCCACCACGCACAGCGCTTCGCCGGTGACGGCATCGAGGAGGACGTTGCTGCTCTTGGCGTCGTTGTGGGCGATCCGCTCGGGCACCGCGCCCCCGGCGAGGAGGGGCGGGAGGATGCGGGCCATCGCGCGGCGGGCGAGTGCCGCCTCGATCTCGGTCCGCGCGCCGTCGGCGCGCCCGGCGCGGTCGGCCACGAGCGCTGACTCCAGCGCCTCGAGGCGCCATGCGGCGTCGTGGAAGTGCGGGATCGTCTCGTGGAGCCGGGGGCCGTCGTAGCCGGCGAGGAGCCGCTGGAAGGCGCCGTAGGCGCGGCCCACCTCGCGCGCCTCCTCGCGCGTGGTGACGTGCTCGCGGACGCTGGTCCCCTCGATGAAGGGATACACCCGCCACACGCCGCCGTCGGCGTCGCGGTGGAACGTCGCGCCCGCGTGGGTGGTCACCAGCCGGAGCGCGTGCCGTGTGGGCTCCCGCGCGCCCTCGCGCGCGAGGGCGGCCGCGAGGTGGCGCGTCACGCGCTCGACGTTCTCCAACACCCGCTCCGGCTCGCGGAAGACGGCCTCGTTGATGCGCTGGAGGAGGAAGCGGGCGGGCGCTCCGCCGGCGCAGCGGGCGGTGGCGACCCACGATCGATTGATGTGCCCCTCAACCACGGCCTCGACCCCGTCGACCTCGCCGCCGAGATCGAACTCTCCCAAGACCTCGAGCACCCATGCCGAGGCGTCCCTCGTCACCCCTCACCTCTCACCGTCTCACCTCCTCACCTCATCACTTCGCTCACCATCTCACCACAGTCGTTCGGGGTATTCGCCCGCCGCCACCATCTCCCGGATCCGCCTCTCGACCACCGGGCGGTCCTCGGGATGCGTCATCCCCGTCCACCGGCTGTCCGTCGCCAGCACCCGCACCCGTGCCTCGCCTCGAGCGATGAGCTGCTGCACGACGGATGGGATGAGATACTCTCGCTTGGCGTGATCGCGTGCCGTGCCTTCCGGGGCAGCCGAGTCCGCAGGCCCCGGCAGGACGCCCGCGAGGAACGCCTCGAACCCCTCGCGCAGCTGCGGGAAGACCGCCGGGGTGAAGCCCCACATGTTCATCGAAACCAGCTCGGCGCCGGTGAGCCTGCGCGGGTGGCCCTCGTCCTCACCCGTGTAGCCGCCGCCGTCGGCGGCGATGTGCAGCACCTCGCTCACCGTCTTGAGCCACCCCTCGGGGGTCGTGTGGCACACGGCGCGATTGACGGTTCCCGCGTCGCTCACGGTCCGCTCGAGGGGGAACCCCACCACGGCGTACGCCGGCGGCCCGTCGGGCTGCGGCGCGCGGAGGAAGTCGCCGATGGCGGCGTACGCGCCCCGCCCGTAGAAGTCGTCGGCGTTCACGACGGCGAAGGACCCCTGGATCACGTCGGCGGCGGCGAGGACAGCGTGGGCGGTGCCCCACGGCTTGCTGCGGCCCGGCGGGAAGGCGAATCCGGAAGGGAGGGGCGCATCGAGGCGCTGGTGGGCGGTGCGCACCGCCAACCGACCCACGAAGCGGGGAAGGACCTGGTCGGAGAAGGCGGGGTCCATCTCCGGACGCACCACGAAGACCACCGCGCCGAAGCCGGCGCGCGCGGCGTCGTACACGGCGTAGTCGAGCAGCGTGGCGCCCGCGGGCCCGACCGCCTCCAGCTGCTTGAGGCCGCCGTAGCGGCTGCCGAGGCCGGCGGCGAGGACGAGGAGGGTCGGCATCACGTCAAAAGAGCCCGACACTCAGGCCTCCGTTTCGGACCCGCACACCGTGTGCGGGGAAGTGGATCTGGTCCAGCACCGCCGCCACCCGAGGCCACCATCGGGCGCGGATCGGGAGGCCGCGCAGCTCGAGGTCGAGCGCGGCGTACCATTCGTGACGGGCGGGGATCTCGGTAACCCAGGCGCGCGTCGAGTGCCCGACGCCCAGCCCCAGCCACCGAGGCCACCACCGGCCGCCCAGGCCGCCGCGCGCCGGGTTGATGCTCAGGTAGTAGCGCTGGCCGGCGTAGTCGCTCAGGAGGCTCGGTTCCGTGCCGGTGCGCTCGCGGAACTCCCGCGACGGCCAGTACCACACCTTGAGGGCGACGGTGCGCGTCGCGGGCCACTGGGCGTGCGCCACGGGCAGCGCGGCGCCCAGGGCGTTCATTAGGACCTTCGCCGCCTGGGACGCCTCGTACGACGCCGCCACGTGGAGGAGGAAGTCCTGCCCGGCGGCGGGGCTGCCGCCGGCATTGATCCAGCTGAGCCGGGGCGACCGCGGCGGTCATTGGCACCAATCCGACGGGTGGGCCGCCGCCATCACCGTCTCGCCCGCGACGTATGCGACCACGATCGCGGCCGCCCGGTCCCCGCAGATGCGGTCGCACTGCTGTGCGGCGGCCGGGCGCATCGCCGCCCCCGCCGTGCACAGGATGACTCCTCCGCGGGCCCACGCCCGTGCCGAAATCGGCACACCTCCTCCGTCGAGGCCGCACGGGGAACCTGCGGTGCGGTGCGGGCGCCCGCAAGCGGTGTCGAGGCAGCGTGTTGGCACCCCGGGGCGCCGCCGAGAGCGGCGTGGGCGACCGCGATGTACTATACGACCATCGGGCGGCCCGTCTCACCGTCGAAGTCGCATACGGTCCGGGCGCTCACGGGGGTCGCACCATGCCCGCGCAGCTGCCGTCACCTCCCGGCTCCGCCGAACGTCCGCCCCAATCGTCATTCGTCTTCGAGCGCGGCGGCGAGGCGGAGGCGGCGGACGAGTCGGCCCATGTCGCCTGGGTCGATCGGGAAGTCAGTGCCCTCCTCTTGGAGCGACTGTACTCCGCCGGCCTGACCGGGGCGGTCGCGAACGTGGCGGCGGCGGCACTGGTGGTCGCGCTCGGCTGGCGCTCCCTCCCGCACGTCCCGCTCCTGGTGTGGCTGGGCGCGCTGGCCATCCTCGCGGTGGTGCGCTGGCTCGTTCCCCGGGTCGTCGGGCGGCGGGGGGTCGGCACCGTCGCGGTCGTGAACTCGGTCCGCGTGACCGCCACGCTGATCGGCCTCGCCTGGGGCATCGGCGCGGCCGTGGCCCTCCCGTTCCTGGCGCCGGCATCCCAGGCCGTTCTGGCCGGGCTGATCGTGGGCTTGTTGGCGGTCGCGAGCCACATGCTCCTCGCCGACCGGCTCGCCGCCCGCCTCTACGCCGCGGCGCTCCTCGTTCCGCCGGTCCTCCAGGCGCTGTGGCGTGGAATGGACACGCCCCACGTCGCCATCCTCGGCCTGCTGCTGCTCTTCGCCGTCCTCGCGTGGCGGTTGCACGCCGGGGCGCACGCGGCGCTGATCGCGCAGCTCACTGCGGTCAAAGAGCTGGAATTCAGCGAGCGGCGCGCGGTGCGCGAGCGCCGGTTCCTGAGCGCGCTCCTGGGCAGCGCGCCCGTCGCCATCGCAGCCGTCGAGGCCACGGGTCGCGTCACAGCCGTCAATCCGGCGTTCGAGCGGCTGTTCGGCTACACGGTCGCTGACTGCGTCGGCCGCGACATCAACGACCTCATCGTGCCCGAGTGGGAGCGTGCTGCGGCGCAAGCCCTGCAGGAGGACGCCAGAGGGGGCCGCGTCGTGCTGCGAGAGATGGAGCGGTGCCGGAAGGACGGGCGACGAGTCCAGGTACGGGTGTCGGCCGCGGCCGTCCAGGGCGACCCGGACGGCACGCTCTTCGTGCTCTACGAGGACGTCACGGCGCTGAAGCGCGGCGAGGCCGCGCTGCGGGAAGCCGAGGCGCAGTACCGCGCGCTCGTGGAATCCTCGACCGACCTTGTCTTCCGAATCGATCGGGAGGGCCGGTGGACCTTCCTGAACCAAGCGGCGCGGGAGATTTATGAAACGGACCCCGAGGCATTGCTCGGGCGCCCCTTCGTCGAGCGGGTGGCGGCGGAACACATCGAGGGGGATCGGGCGGCGTTCGCGCGGGTGCTCGCGGGTGAGCGGGTCGTGGATCACGAGACGGTGCACGAGGGCCTTCGGGGCGGGCGGCGCATCCTCAGCTTCTCGGGCCTCCCCGAGCGCGACGAGCACGGCGAGGTGGCCGGCATCATCGGGATCGCGCGGGATGTGGGCGCGGCGGTGCGGGTGCGGCAGGCCCTTGAGGAGGCGCGGGACGTGGCCGAGCGGGCCTCCCTGGCCAAGGCCGCCTTCCTCGCCAACATGAGCCACGAGATCCGCACGCCCCTGAACGGCATCCTCGGGATGGTCGAGATCCTGCTCGACACCGAGCTGACGTCCGACCAGCGGCGCGCCGCGGAACTGGTCAAGACCTCAGGGGAGGCGCTGCTCGACATCATCAACAACGTGCTGGACTACTCGAAGATCGAGGCGGGGCACGTCCAGCTCGAGGACACGGCGTTCGACCTCCCCGCCCTCGTCCACTCGGTGGCCGGCCTGCTGGGGGCAAGGGCGTTCGAGAAGGGGATCGAGATGGTGGCCGACATCGCCCCGGACCTCCCGCCGCTGGTGCGCGGGGACCCGGGCCGGCTGCGCCAGGTGCTGATCAACCTGGTGGGGAACGCGGTCAAGTTCACGCCCAGGGGCGAAGTGGTCCTGCGGGCCGCGCCGGTTCCGGCGGACGGCGAGGGCGCCAAGGTCGCGTTCGAGGTGCACGACACGGGGATCGGGATCCCCGCCGACAAGCTGGAGACGGTGTTCGGGGAGTTCGCGCAGGCCGACGTCTCGACGACGCGGAGCTACGGGGGCACGGGGCTGGGGCTCGCGATCTCCCGTCGCCTGGTCCGCCTGATGGGCGGCGAGCTTTCGGTGGAGAGCACCCCGGGGAGCGGGACCGTGTTCCGGTTCGCGCTGACGCTCAGGGCCGAGCGCGGCGCGCCCGAGCCGGCGCGCGCCCTCTCCAGCGAGGTCCTGGAACGCGCCCGGGTGCTCGTCGTGGACGACAACGCGACGAACCGCCACGTCATCCGGCGGTTCCTCGAGGATGCGCGGTCGGTGGTGACGGACGCCGAGGACGCGGCGGCGGCCCTGGTGGCGCTGCGCGCGGCGGTGGACGGCGGGATCCCGTACGCGCTCGCCGTGATTGACAGCTATATGCCCGAGACCGACGGCTTCCAGCTGGCGGAGGGGATCCGCGCCGACCCGCGACTCGCCGGCACGCCACTGATGATGCTCACCTCGGCGGGACGGCGCGGCGACGCGGCGCGGTGCCAGCAGCTCGGAATCACCGGCTACCTGACCAAGCCGGTCTCCCGGATGGAGCTGTTGGAGGCGGCGATCGCCGTGCTGGTCGGCGGGGCGGAGAGCGGGCGCCTGGTCACCCACCACACGATCGTGGAGTCGCGCCGGCGCCTGCGGATCCTGGTCGCCGAGGACAACGCGGTGAACCAGCAGGTGGCGCGGGCCCTGCTCGTGAAGCGCGGGCACGACGTGGACGTCGTCGCGAACGGTCGCGAGGCGGTCGCGGCGCTGCGGAAGCACCCCTATGATGTCGTGCTGATGGACGTGCAGATGCCCGAGCTCGACGGGCTCCAGGCCACGCGCGAGGCGCGCACCATCCCGGGGTGCGAACATCTCCCCATCGTGGCTGTCACCGCGCACGCCTTCGCGGAGGACCGCGCCAAGTTCCTCGCGGCGGGGATGAGCGGGGTGGTCACGAAGCCCTTCAAGCCGCACCAGCTGTTCGCGGCGGTGGAAGGGTGGTCGGCGCCGCCGGAGCCCGACGCGGCGGTCGCCGCCGGGCCGGCGGGACCCGCGGCGCCGCTCGACCTTGCCGCTCTGCGCGCCTCGTTGCGCGCTGGCGGCGTGGAGGATATGCTCGCGCCGCTCGTCGCGTCCTTCCTCAAGGATGCGCCGAGCCGCCTCGCCGGGATCGAGGAGGCCGTCTCGGCGGGCGACGGCGAGCGGGTCCGGCTCGCGGCCCACGCGTACCGGTCCTCCGCCGCGCAGCTGGGGGCGGTCGCACTGGCCGCCGCGCTCCAGGCGCTCGAGCTGGCGGGACGTGGCGGGGACCTGGCGGCGATCCCGGGCCTGGCCGCCGCCGTCCGAGATGCACACGAAGCGGTCTGTGCGTTCCTTGCTGCCGCCGTTCCCGGCGGGGGGTGAGTTCCTTGAGCGCACACTGGCTGGTCGGCGTCGTGGAGAAGGCGGGGCACCTCTGCCCGTCCCCGCCGGAGGGGGCGGGGATGGCGGAGGTGTGGCGTACGGTGGCGTCCGCGTGTCACGTGTCGCTGGACGACCTCGCCAAGCTGGTGGCGCGCCACTTCAGGCTCGACGTCGCCGACCTCGGCTCGGCGGAACCTGCCGCGGCGAAGCTGGTGCCGGAGAAGGTCGCGCGCCAGTTCCTGGTGTTCCCGATCCGCGAAGACGACCGGCGCCTCGTTGTGGCGACCGCCGACCCGTCGAACTACGAGGCGGAGCAGATGCTCGGCTTCGCGTCAAGTCGGACCCCCACGTTCGTCGTGGCCCTCCCGGAGGCCCTGGAGAGCGCCATCAATGCGCAGTACGCGCCGGACCGCTCGGTCGAGTCCATCCTCAGGACCGTGGATGCCGATGCGGCCGAGGGCGTCACCATCCTCGAGGAGGAGGGTGGAGAGGCGGTCGGGGCGGGGGAAGCGGGGTCCGCGCCGGTGGTGAAGCTGACCAACGCCATCTTCCAGGAGGCGGTCACCCACCGGGCCAGCGACATCCACTTCGAGCCAGGCCGGAGCGGCGGTGTCATCCGCTTCCGCGTGGACGGGGTGATGGTGCCCTTCATGCACCTGCCGATGCCGGCCCTCAACCGGGTCGTGTCGCGCATCAAGATCCTGAGCAAGCTCGACATCGCCGACCGCATTCGGCCGCAGGATGGCCGCGCCCGCATCCGGGTGCGGGAGAAAGTGTATGACCTGCGCGTCTCGACCGTGCCCACGCGCGAGGCGGAGAAGGTCGTTATCCGGATCCTCGACCCGCAGGGGGCGGTCACGCTCGCCGAGGCCGGCCTGCCGAAGCAGGAGGAGGCGGCGCTGCGGCGGCTCCTCGGCAACCGCGACGGCATCGTACTCATCACGGGACCGACGGGGTCGGGGAAGACGACGACCCTCTACGCCGTCATCAAGGAACTGTCGGCGCATCCCATCAACATCATGACGGTCGAAGACCCGATCGAGTACGAGCTGAAGGGGATCACGCAGGTGCAGGTCGAGCGCAAGCGGAACGTGACTTTCGCGAGCGCCCTGCGCGCCGCCCTCCGCCAGGACCCCGACGTGATCATGGTAGGCGAGATCCGCGACCTCGAGACGGCCGAGATCGCCGTGCGCGCCAGCATCACGGGCCACCTGGTGCTGGGCACGCTGCACGCCAACGACGCGCTTGCGTCCGTCACCCGCCTCCGCGACCTCGGCGTGGACCCGGCGTTGCTCGCCGACGCGATGCGCGGCGCGCTGGCGCAGCGCCTCGTCCGCCGCGTCTGCCGGGCGTGCGCCGTGCGGGTGCGCGACGAGCCCCCCAGCGAGCGGGAATCGCAGCTGGCCGCGCTCTATGGCGTGCGGCAGGTGGTCCACGGGCGCGGCTGCGAGGCCTGCGGCATGACCGGCTTCCGGGGACGGCTCCCCATCCTCGAGGTGGCCGTGCTCACCCCCGAGATCTCGGAGATGATCCGGCAGGGGGTGGGCGCGCGCCAGCTCGGGGAGGCCGCCCGGGCCGCCGGGATGCGTCCGATGCGGGAGGTCGCGGCGGACTTGGTGCGCGGCGGTCTCACGACGCTGGAGGAGATCGACCGGGTGCTCGGGGAGTCGTCGCAGGCCGCCGCGCCGGAGCCGGCGATCGAGCCCCCGGCCGAGCTCGAGAAGGCGCCGACCATCCTGCTCGTGGACGACGACGCCGTCGTCCGCACCCTCGCCCGGACGCTCCTGGAGCGCCAGGGCTACCGGGTGACCGAGGCGGCCGACGGCGAGGCCGCGCTCACGATGCTGGGGAACCCCGACAGCGTGGACCTCATCGTCCTGGACCTCTCATTGCCCAGGATGGACGGGCGGGCGGTGCTGCGGGCCGTGCGCGGCGCGCCCGCGACCGCGGGCCTCCCGGTGGTGGTGCTGACCGGGGAGCAGCAGGAGGGCGTGGAAGTGGAGCTGATGGATGAGGGCGCCGACGACTACATCCGGAAGCCCATCGAGCCGGCGCGCTTCGTGTCGCGCATCAAGGCGGCGCTGCGCCGGGCGGGAACGTAGCGCGGCGCCCAGCGGTGCCGCCGGCCGCCTCAGCCGGCGTCCGAGCCGAGCACCTCCTGCACCAGCGCGAGGAACGCGGTGGGGTCCATCGGCTTGGTGAGGGTGCGCACGGCGCCGAGCGTACTGGCCACGGCCAGCAGGCCCAAAATGCACGAGCGCGACGACGGGTCAAATGATGAGCGCCGGGGTTGTCTCCCCCGGCGCGTCGCCGAGAATCAGATTCAACTGCGCGGTGGTTCGGGTGGCGCGGGGACCCTAGCACCCATCACCTATCACGCCAGCCGTTCAAAGACCTTCCCGTCCACGAACAGCCGCAGCAAGTCGCCGTCCAGCATCCCCGTCTTCACCTCTTCGTACATGATGTCGAGGGCTTTTTGGAGGGGGACCGCACGCTTGTAGGGCCGGTCGGCGGCGGTGAGGGCGTCGAAGATGTCGCTGATGGTCATCATCCGCGTCTGCACGGGGATCTCGCGCGCCGCGACCTTTCGCGGGTACCCGGATCCGTTGAGCTTCTCGTGGTGCCCGTAGGCGATCAGGGGGATCTGCGCCAGTTCCTTGGTCCACGGGATCTGGAGAAGGAACCGGTAGGTGTGCGTGACGTGGCTCTCGATCTCGAGCCGCTCCGCCTCATCGAGGCTCCCCTTCCGGATGGTGAGGTATCGCGCCTCGTCGTCGGAGAGGTAGGGCTGCGGCGCGCCCTCGATGTCGGGGAACTTCCGTTCGGCGTACGCCAGCAGCTCCTCGAAACTCCCCTCGGGGAGCAGCGACGGTTCGTTCGACTGCAGCACCAGCCGCAGGAACTGCTCCAGCCCCTCCAGCTCGGTGCGGTGCTTCTGGTCGAGCTGTGCGAGGAAGGCCTGGTAGCCGTCGCCACCGTGCTGGGCGAGGTAATCGGCCCGCGCGCGGTGGTAGTCGCCCTCCGCCGAGCGCTTGATGAAGGCGTAGCGCGCCTTGATGAGGTTGAGGTCCGGGGGGTAGAGCTTCTTCGCCTTCACCAGCACCTGCTCCCGCACGCCGACCTTCCCGAAGTCGTGCAGCAACCCCGCGTAGCGGATCTCCTTGAGCTGCTCGCGCGTAAAGGTGAGCTGGCGGAAGGGGCCGTCGGTGGCGCGGTCGGCCACCTCGGCGAGCCCCACGGTCATCGTGGCGACGCGGCCCGAGTGGCCGAAGGTGGTCGGGTCGCGCTGCTCGATGGCGGTGACCGCCGCGGTGACGAATCCCTCGAAGAGCCGCTCGATGTCCTTGTAGAGGATGCTGTTCTCGATCGAGACCGCGGCCTGGCCGGCGAGGGCGCTCACGATCTCGACGGTGCGGCGCGAGTACGGGATCACCTGCTGTTCGATGTCCTCGGCCGAGACGAGCCGGGCCGCCGGGTCCCGCTTCCGGTTGATGAGCTGGAGGGCGCCGATGACCTCCTCCTTGTGGTTCTTCATCGGCACCGTGAGCATGGACTTCGAGCGGTAGTGGTTCCGCTCGTCGAAGGAGCGGTTGAACGAGTAGGGCACGTCGGGGGGGAGGAAGTAGACGTCGTCGATGACCAGCGGCTCGCCGGTGGAGCAGACGTACCCCGCCTGGCTGGCGTGGTCGAGGGGCATCGTGAACTCGACGAAGCCGGCGTTCGACAGCGTGTCGCTCTCGGTCAGCTTGAAGCGCAGCTTGGGCTGCGGCGAGTCGCGCCCCTCGACGAGGTAGAGGGAGCCGCCGTCGGACTGGGTGATGCGCCGCGCCTGGGTGAGGATCATCTCGAGCAGGACGTCGTAGTTCCGCTCGGTGGAGAGGGCCATGCCGATGCGGGTCAGCTCCATGATCTCGCGCGAGCGGGCCGCGACCTCGGCCCGGGTGCGGGAGGCCTCGAGGCGCGCCGCGGCCTCGCGGAAGCCGCCCTTGAGCGCCGTGAGGAGCTGGCGGTGGCCGGCCGGGTGCGTCAGGAAGCCGGAGAGCACTTCGGCGCCCGGGAGGTCGGCGGGGAGGTCCGTCTCGCCGGGGGCGCCGAGCGCGACGACGGTGGCCCCCGCGTCGGCCGCGGCCCGCACGCCCTGCGAGCCGAGGAGGCGGCGCAGCGTCTCGTCCACCAGGAGCACCGTCGGCCGCTCGTCCACGAGACCGGCTGGGAGGGCGGTGATGGGCCGCCGCTCAATGTCCTCGGCGTCGAGAACCTCCCTGAGGTCCCCGGGATCCCAGGTGGGGCCGTGCAGGAGAACGAACTTCACCGGAGCGCCGGCTGGAGCCCGCCGGGAGAGGGGGGGGGCCGGCGGGTGGTGTCGCGCGTCGCCGGTGCCGGCCTCGCCCGCACGGTGTCCCGCGCCGCCGGCGGGGGCGCACTCACCGGGGCGGGGGCGGGGGCCCGCGCCGTGTCGCGCTGGGTGGGCGCGGGGGGGGCCTGGCGCGGCGCGCGCCGAGAGCTGTCGGGGCGGCCGGCGCTCAGCGTGTCGGGGAGCCGCACCCCGGTGATGAGGCGCATCGGGCGGCGGCCGACCTGGTCGAGGATGTACTGCAGCTGCTGCGACATCTGCCGGAAGTTGATGATCAGCGCGTTGATCTCGGGCCGGTTCTCGCCCCCCATCGCGATGAAGAGCCGCGTCAGCGAGTCGAGCCGCTGGATCAGGACGCGCGAGGCCGCCATCGTCGAGTCCACCTGGCGGATCGTCACCCCCGAGCGGTTGGTGGTGCTGTCGAGGAGCCCGCGCACGCTCTCGAGGTTCCCCGCCACGCCCGCGAGGAGCTTCTCGGTGCCCGGCTGGACGCCCACGATGAACCGGCGCGCCGTCCCCGTCGCCACCGACAGGCTCTCGGCGAGCACCTTGAAGGAGTTCATCGTGCCGGTGGCCGAGACGAGGGTCGCCTCGATCGTGCCTTTGAGGTCGCGCGCGAGGGCGCCGAAGGCGTCGAGCGCCGAGCCCCCGCGGGAGAGGCTGATCGTGTCGGCGGGCGCCAGCGTCCCGCCGCTGTCGGACTTGACCGTAAGCTGCACCTGGCTGCCGCCGAGCGGGCTGGATTGCACTACCTCGGCAACCGTCCCGCGCGGGAGGCGCAGCGGCGTGCCGTCGGGGAACCGGTCGAGGAGGGAGAGCCGGAGGATGAACTCCAGTTGTCCGGCGCTCCCGGTGGGCCGCGGGTTGATGGCGGTGATGCGCCCGACCTCGAGCCCCTGGAGGAAGATCTTCGTGTCCACGGTGAGGTCCTGCGCGCTGCCGGTCCGCACGAAGATGTCGTAGCGGTCCGTACCCCAGCCGCTGGTGGCGACGAGAGCCGCGACGGCGACCGCGACCATCGCCACGAGGAACAAGCCGACGTACAGGTCGGACCGCTGGACGTTCACGCTCACGGGGCCTCTTCCACGGCGGCGCCGTCCGCCACCTTGATGACGCGCTGCACCGTCTTCCGCACCGACGGGACCAGGTCCTGCACCGTCGCGAACACCGCCCGGCGCGCGCCGTCCGCCCGCCGGCTCACCCGGTCGAGGAGGTCCTGCGCCGCGCGGCTGGTGAGCCCGTCGAACGGGGCTTCGAGGACGACCAGGTCCGGATCGAGGGCGACTGCGCGAGCCAGCGCGGCCCTCCGGCAGTCCTCCTCGTTCACCTGCGCCGGCCGCATGGTCGCCACGGCGCGGAGCCGGAAGTCGTCCATCAACTGGTTCACCCGCTCGTCCACCTCCGCCAGCCGGTGGTCGGAGGCGAAGCGCAGGGGTAGCGCCACATTGTCCCGAAGCGAGAGGTTCTGCAAGAGCCCGTCGCCGACGGGATGGTAGCCAATGCGGCGCCGGAAGAGGAGGAGGTCGTAGTAGGGGAGGGCGCCGATCGGCGCGCCGAAGACCTCGACCCGGCCCGCCGGGGGCCGCCGCAGGCCCAGGGCCCAGGCGCCGAGGTCCCCGACGCCGCTGTCCTCGTCGCCGATCGCCACTACCACGGTGCCTGCCTGCACGGTGAGCTGGAAGCGCTGCTCGGGGTGGTCCGGCCGCTCCCGCAGGTCCACGTCCCGGAACACCAGCGGCGGCGCCGCGTCGGAGCCGAAGCTCATCGCCTGCCGGAGCCAGGTGGCCCGGGGGCGCCTGACGGCGGGCGGGTTCATCAGGCCGCGATGACCACGAAGATGGCCGAACTGATGAAGATCGCCACGATCGTCGCCACCACCCCGCGGGTCACCGCCTGCGGGATCTCCGTCGGCCCCGCCTTGACCGCGAGCCCGTGGTAGCTCGGGAAGATCGCCACCGCCGCCCCGAAGACCAGCCCCTTGGCGAGGGTGAGCCAGACGTCCTTCGCCGACAGGGTGGTGAGGACGATGTTCGAATAGCGGGGGAAGTGCATCCCGCTCAGCGCCGCCGCGAGGTACCCCGAGATCAGTGCCACCGCGTCGAACAGGATCATCAGCGCCGCCACGGAGACGACGGCGCCGAGCATCCGGGGGAGGACGAGATAGATGTAGGGGTCGATCCCCATCGCCTCCAGCGCCGTCACCTCGCCCATCACCCGGTTGGTGGCCATCTCGGCCGCGATGGCGGTCCCGGAGCGGCTCACCACGATCAGGGCGGTCAGCAGCGGCCCCAGTTCCCGGATGACCGCCACCACGATGACCGTCCCGATGAGGTCGGTGGCGCCCACCCGGCCGAGCTGGCGGATGGTCTGCGAGATGACGAGGAACGACAGGATCGCGGCGAGGAATGTCACCAGCCCCGACGCCTGCAAGGCGGTGAAGCGGATCTGGTTGATGAGCACCCGGAGCGTGACCCAGCGCCCCGCCCGCGTCAGCCGGCCCGCCGCGCGGAACGCCCCCAATGCGAAACGCGCCAGCCCTCCGAGTACGGAGAGCCGGCGCGCTCCGGATCGCCCGATCGCCGCGACGACTGCCGTCACGGCATCAGCTTATCACGAACAGGCGCCTGCCTGCAAGCGGTTGCAGTCCGTCCGCGCCTGCGTGTACCCGGGGAAAACCGCCAGCGCCCGGCGATACTGCTCGACGGCGCGGTCCTTATCGCCGCGGTCGGCGTAGAGGACGGCGCGCGAGTAGGCCATCACGGCGTTCTGCGTCGGGGCGCCCGTCGCGGGGCGCGCCGGCGGCGCGGCGTCGGCGTGGCGCTCGAGCGGCGGCAGGTTCGCGTCGCGCATCAGCTGCGCGGCGAGCCGGGTCACCAGGTCGAAGATGTTGTCGAGGCGGCCGGCCACCCGCTGGGTCTTGATGATCTGCGAGGTCTGCACGTCGAACAGCCGGGCGTCGATCCGGAAGTCGCCGCGCACGTCGTAGATCGTCCCCGTCACCATATAGCGGGCGTTCAGCAGTTGCCCGAGACGCAGGGCCGTGCTCTGGTCCACGCGGTCGGACCGCGCGAGGTCCTGCTCCTGCATGATCTGCTGGAGCTGGGCCCGCTCGACGACGCGGACGGCGGGGTTCACCGCCAGCTCCGCGATCGTCATCCCGGCGAGGCCGCGCCGCAGTGCCTGGTAGTCGTCCGGGTCCTGCCCGAACGTCGCCCCGATGTCGAAGTCGAGGATGGCGATGGTGGGCCGCGTGTCCTGCCCCTGCTGGGCGGCTGGCGGGTTCGCGGGGTGCTGCTGCGCCTGCGCGGCGGCCGCATAGACGAGCGCCGTCACTGCCAGGGCGGACGTTGCCAGTGCCAACCGCTTCATAGCGCGTGCTCCTTCAGAGGGTGATCTGCTTGCCTTCGGCGGCCGCTTCGACCTCGAGCCGTCCGTGCTTGCGCGCCGCGTGCTCCCGGGCGCGCTCCGTGATCTCGTCGAGGGCCGCGTCGCTGTGGTCCGGCTCGTGGTGGAAGAGCGCGAGGCGCTTCGCCCCCGCCTCCAGGGCCAGATCCACCGATTCGGCGTACGTCGAGTGGCCCCACCCCGTGTACCGGGAGTACTCCTCGGGGGTGTAGGTCGAATCGTGGATCAGCAGGTCCGCCCCGCCGATGAACTCCACGAACCGTTTCCGCCAGTTCGGCCCGACCTCGTACTCCCCGCCCGACAGCTCGTCGTCCGTCACGTAGACCAGCGAGGAGCCGTCCGACATCGCCAGCCGGTACCCCAGGGTCACCGAGGGGTGCCGCACCCGCATCGAGGTGATGTTGCAGCCCCGCGCCTGGATCGGCTCGGCGTTCACGTGCCGCACCTCGAGCGTCGCCGCGAGCGCCTCGAGGGGCACTGGGAACACCACCGGCTGCATCAGCGACCTGAGGATCGCCTCCATCCCCACGTCGCCCTGCTTCGGCCCCCACACCCGCAGGACGTTGCCCTGCTTGAAGAAGGGGGCGAAGTACGGCAGCCCCTGGATGTGGTCCCAGTGGGCGTGCGAGACCAGGATGTCCGCGTGCACGCCGTCCGGTCCCGCCTTGCTCTGCAGGTGCCGGCCGAGGTTCCGGATGCCCGTCCCCGCGTCGAGGATCACGAGCTGCCCGGTCTGGTCGCGGACCTCCACGCACGCGGTATTGCCGCCGTAGCGCGTGGTGTGCGGCCCCGGCGTGGGGATCGTCCCCCGGGTGCCCCAGAACGTCACGCTCGTACTCACGGGCGGCAGCCCCGGTTCCGCACGTCGCACGCTACTGCGTGGGGGCGGCCGGCGACAAGGAAGGGGGTCACGGGCACC
>JBEKGT010000011.1:0-18266 GCA_050012655.1 Gemmatimonadales bacterium
GGCTACCACGGGCGGGCCTCGTCGGTGGTCGCGAGCGGCGCGCCGGTCCGGCGGCCGCTGGGGCAGGCGAAGGCCCCCGATGCGGCGGCGCCGACCTTCGGCCCTTCGCGGCAGCTCGACTACGAACTCGAGGTGGGCGCTTGGGTGGCCGAGGGAAACGCGCTCGGCGATCCGGTCCCGATCGCGGAAGCGGAGCGGCATCTCTTCGGCGTCTCGCTCCTCAACGACTGGTCGGCGCGGGACGTCCAGGCGTGGGAGTACCAGCCGCTGGGGCCGTTCCTCGCCAAGAACTTCCTCACGACCGTCTCGCCGTGGGTGGTGACGATGGAGGCGCTCGCGCCGTTCCGCACGCCGCGCCCCGAGCGGGCGCCGGGCGACCCGATGCCGCTCGCGTATCTCGAGGATCCGGGAGATCGGGCGGCGGGAGCGCTGGCCCTCACGCTCGAGGTGCGCCTCGCCTCCGCGCAGATGCGGGAGAAGGGCGTCGCGCCGATGCGCGTGAGCCGGTCGGATTTCGGCCGGATGTACTGGACGCTGGGCCAGCTCCTCGCCCATCACGCGAGCAACGGCTGCAACCTGCGCCCCGGCGACCTACTGGGGAGCGGGACGGTCTCCGGACCGGCGAAGGGCGAGCGGGGTTGCCTGCTGGAGATGACGTGGCGGGGGAAGGAGCCGCTGCTGCTGCCGACGGGGGAGCGGCGCTCCTTCCTGGAGGACGGCGACGAGGTGGTGATCACCGGCTGGTGCGAGCGGCCGGGCGCGGCGCGGATCGGCCTCGGCGAGTGCCGGGGAACCGTGGTGCCGGCGCCGGACCGCTGAGCGGGAGGAGACTGGCGATGGCGACGAGGGCGAAGACGGCGGGAGGGACGGCGGGCGTGGCGGCCGGCCTCACCACGACCAAGGCCCCGTTCATCGAGCAGGCGCAGGCGAACGGGGATCTGTACATCACCCAGCCGTACGACCTCTACTCCGAGGAGAACCACCGGACCTGGAGTCGGCTCCTGGAACGCATCCGGCCGCGGTGGGAGCGGTACGCCAACGCCAAGTTCCTCGAGGGCGTCGAGACGCTGCATCTCGATCCCGCCCGGGTGCCGCGGCTCGAGCAGATCAACCAGTTCCTGAAGCCGCGGACCGGCTTCTTGGCGAAGCCGGTGAGCGGCTACGTCCCAGCGTACGTGTTCTTCGACTGCCTCAAGCGCCGCGAGTTTCCGACGACGATCACGGTGAGGGACGGCTCGTCGCTCGACTATCTCCCCGAGCCGGACATGTTCCACGACGTGGCCGGGCATGTCCCGATGCACACCGACCCGGCATTCGCCGAGGTGCTGGTGAAGTTCGGCGGGTGCGCGGAGCGGGCGGCGCGGCGGGTGGGGTCCATCGCCGACGAGCAGGAGCGCGTGCGGGTCCTCACCAGCGTGGTGAAGGGGCTGGCGCGCTTCTTCTGGTTCACGATCGAGTTCGGGCTGATGCGGGAGAAGGCGGGCGCCCCGATCGCGCCGGGGCGCTGCCGCGCCTACGGGAGCGGGCTTCTCTCGAGCTACGGCGAGATCGCGCATTGCGTGGACTCGCCCGACGTGCAGCGCTTCCCGGCGCAGACGGAGTGGATGGTCAACCAGTACTTCGAGATCGACCACTACCAGCCGCTGCTCTACGTCATCGACGACTTCGAGCACCTCTTCTACCTGGTGCACGACCTGGAGAAGCGGCTCGACGCGGGGCTCCTCGACAACCTCTCCCCCGGCGAGCCGGAGATTAACGAGCGGGACCTGAAGAGCTTCCTGGATGCCGCGCTGACTGCGTGATGAGTGATGAGTGATGGGTGATGGGTGAGGAGTGATAGGTGATGAGTGATGAGGAACGGGTGGCGGGTTGAGAAAGGGCGCCCGGGCGGCGAAGTTACTGCCGCTTCCGGTGCCGTAGCCAAGTGGTAAGGCAGAGGTCTGCAAAACCTCTATTCGGCGGTTCGAATCCGCCCGGCACCTCTCGGGAGGGCCCTCGCAGCGGGGGCCCTCGTCGCTTCCAGCCGGCTCGTCACCCCCGTCTTAGCACTTCCCTAACACCCTCCCCGCCTCCCCGAAGCCCGCCTTAACGCGACGCGCGGTATCCTCGCCGGCTACCAGGAGGCACGGCATGCGCGACGCGATCTACATCCTCGTGATAGTGGCCTTCTACGCCCTGATGATCGGCTACGTGGAATGGTGCAAGCGGTTCGGGCAGGGTGGCGCCGAAGGCGAGGAGCGGCCGTGAGCCTCGAGTCCCTCGTCGCGGGGATCCTGGCCGCCCTGGTGCTCGTGTACCTCGTCTACTCGCTCGTGCGCCCCGAGAGGTTCTGATGCTGCTCGAGCGTATCCTCTGGAGCGTGGTCCCGTGACGGCGAACGGCTGGCTCCAGATCCTCCTCTTCGGCGCGGTGATCCTCGCCGTCACGAAGCCGCTGGGGGTCTACCTCCTCCGCGTCTTCGACGGCTCGGTTCGCTTCCTCGCCCCGGTGGAGCGCATCATCTACCGCGCCTGCGGCGTGGACCCGGAGGAAGACCAGCACTGGACGCGCTACGCGGCCGGGGTGCTGCTCTTCAGCGCGGTGTCCATGCTGGTGACGTACGTCGCCCTACGCCTCCAGGCGCACCTTCCCCTCAACCCGTTCCACCGGGCGGCGGTGCCGGACCGGCAGGCGTTCGAGACCGCTGCCTCGTTCACGACGAACACCAACTGGCAGTCGTACTCCGGCGAGACGGTGATGTCGTACCTCTCGCAGATGATGCAGCTGGCCTTCCACAACTTCACGTCCGCCGCAACGGGCGTGGCCGTGGCTGTGGCGCTCGCCCGGGGGCTCTCGCGTCGCTCGGCGGGACGCATCGGGAACTTCTGGACGGACCTCGTCCGCGGGACGCTGTACGTCTTCCTGCCGCTGTCGTTCATCCTCGCGCTGCTCTTCGTGCAGCAGGGCGTGATCCAGAACTTCCATCGGTACGTGACGGGCACGACGCTGGAAGGCGTGAAGCAGGTGCTGGCGATGGGGCCGGTGGCGAGCCAGGAGGCGATCAAGCAGCTGGGCACCAACGGGGGCGGGTTCTTCAACGCCAACGCGGCGCACCCCTTCGAGAACCCGACTCCGTGGACGAACCTCCTCTCCATGCTCGCCATCTTCGTCGTCCCGGCCGGCCTCACGTACATGTTCGGCCGGATGGTGAAGAACCAGCGGCACGGCTGGGCGCTGTGGGCGGCGATGTTCGTGCTCTTCCTCGGCGGCGTGACGACGGCGTACTGGGCGGAGGCGCGCGGGAACCCCATTCACGCGGCGCGCGGGGTGAACGTCGTCGCGTCGGCGGGGAACCCGGGCGGCAACATGGAAGGCAAGGAGGTGCGGTTCGGGATTGCGAGCTCCGCGCTCTACGCGACCGTCACCACCGACGCCTCCTGTGGCGCCGTCAACAGCATGCACGACTCCTTCACGCCGATCGGCGGCATGGTGCCGCTGGTCAACATCCAGCTGGGCGAGCTGATCTTCGGTGGCGTGGGATCGGGGCTCTACGGGATGCTGGTGATGGCGATCCTCACCGTCTTCATCGCCGGGCTGATGGTGGGCCGGACGCCCGAGTACCTGGGGAAGAAGATCCAGAGCCGGGAAGTCCGGATGGCCATGCTCTACGTCCTGATCTTCCCGGCGGTAATCCTCCTCTTCACCGCCGCGTCGGTCGTGCTCCCGGCCGGCCTCAAGGGCCTGAACAACGCCGGGCCGCACGGCCTCTCGGAGATCCTCTACGCCTTCTCGTCCGTCACGGGCAACAACGGCAGCGCCTTCGCCGGCCTGACCGGCACGACCACCTACTACAACACGATGCTCGGCCTCGGGACGCTGTTCGGGCGCTTCGCGATGATGGTGCCGGCCCTCGCGCTGGCGGGGTTCCTCGCCGAGCGGCGGAGCGTCCCCGAGTCGGCGGGCACGTTTCCCGTCACCACGCCCCTTTTCGTCGTGCTGCTCATCGGGGTGATCCTGATCGTGGGCGCCCTCACCTTCTTCCCGGCGCTCGCGCTCGGCCCGCTGGTGGAGCACCTGCTCATGGGCGCGGGGAGGCTCTTCTAGATGGCGCCTCTCACGCGGCCCCTCTTCGACCCGCCGATCGTCCGCCGGGCGGCGCTGGACGCGCTGCGGAAGCTCGACCCGCGCCACATGGTCCGGAACCCGGTGATGTTCGTGGTGCTCCTCGGGAGCGTCCTGACCACGCTGGTGCTGGTCCGGGACATCGCCGAGGGACATGGCGCGATCGGCTTCACCGTCCAGATCGCGGTGTGGCTTTGGTTCACGGTGCTGTTCGCGAACTTCGCAGAGGCCATGGCCGAGGGGCGTGGTAAGGCGCAGGCCGATGCGCTGCGCCGCTCGCGGGCCCTCTCCTTGGCGAGGCGACTTCCGGACCCGGGCGACCGCTCCCGGTCCAATCTGGTGTCGGCCGACCTACTGAAGAAGGGAGACGTGGTGCTCGTCACGCCGGGGGACATGATCCCCGGCGACGGCGAGGTGATCGAGGGCGTGGCGTCGGTGGACGAGTCGGCGGTGACCGGCGAATCGGCGCCGGTGATCCGCGAGTCGGGGGGCGACCGCTCGGCAGTGACCGGCGGGACGAAGGTGCTCTCCGACTACCTGGTCGTCCGCATCACCGCCAACCCCGGCGAGACCTTCCTCGACCGCATGATCGGCCTGGTGGAGGGCGCCAGGCGCCAGAAGACGCCCAACGAGATCGCCCTGATCATCCTCCTCTCGGGGCTGACCATCGTCTTCCTCTTCGCCGTGGTGACGCTGCAGCCGTTCGCGATCTACTCCGGCGGGCCGGTGCCGATCCCGATCCTCGTCGCGCTCCTCGTCTGCCTCATCCCTACGACCATCGGCGGCCTGCTCTCGGCCATCGGGATCGCGGGGATGGACCGGATGATCCAGCACAATGTCATCGCCATGAGCGGTCGCGCCGTAGAGGCCGCGGGGGACGTGAACACGCTCCTCCTCGACAAGACCGGCACCATCACCCTCGGCAACCGGCAGGCCGTGGCGTTCGTCCCCGCGGAGGGGGTCGCGGTCGAGGCGCTCGCCGACGCCGCGCAGCTTGCGTCCCTCGCCGACGAAACGCCGGAAGGGCGGAGCATCGTGGTCCTAGCGAAAACGGGGCACGGCCTCCGCGAGCGGGACATCCAGGGCCTCGGCGCGACCTTCATCCCCTTCAGCGCGCAGACCCGCATCAGCGGGGTGGACTTCGCCGGGCGCCGGGTCCGCAAGGGCGCGGGGGACGCGATCGAGGCGTTCGTGGCGGAGCAGGGGGGCAGTGTGCCGCCGTCCGTCCGCGCCGCAACCGAGCGGATCGCGCGCGAGGGCGGGACGCCGCTGGTGGTGGCCGACGGGCCGCGCGCCCTCGGCGTCGTCCACCTCAAGGACATCGTGAAGGGGGGTATCAAGGAGCGCTTCGCCGAGCTGCGCCGGATGGGGATCAAGACGGTGATGATCACCGGCGACAACCCCCTCACCGCCGCGGCCGTGGCCGCGGAGGCGGGCGTGGACGACTTCCTCGCCCAGGCGCGGCCCGAAGACAAGATGGCGCTGATCAAGCGCGAGCAGGCGGGGGGCCGGCTGGTGGCGATGACGGGGGACGGGACCAACGACGCCCCGGCGCTCGCCCAGGCCGACGTCGCCGTCGCCATGCACACCGGCACGCAGGCGGCGAAGGAGGCCGGGAACCTCATCGACCTCGACTCCAACCCCACCAAGCTCATCGAGGTGGTGGAGATCGGGAAGCAGCTGCTGATCACCCGCGGGGCGTTGACGACCTTCTCGATCGCGAATGACGTCGCCAAGTACTTCGCCATCATCCCGGCGATGTTCGTGGCCACCTATCCCGCGCTGCAGGCCCTCAACGTCATGCGGCTGCACTCGGCGCAGTCGGCGATCCTCGCCAGCGTGATCTTCAACGCCCTCATCATCATCGCGCTCATCCCCCTGGCCTTGCGGGGCGTGCGGTGGCGGCCCGCCCCGGCGGCCGCGATCCTGCGGCGCAACCTGTGGATCTACGGCGTGGGCGGCATCCTCATCCCGTTCGCGGGGATCAAGCTCATCGACGTGCTGATCACCGCCCTCCGCCTGGTGTGACGATGCTCAAGAACCAGCTCCGTCCCGCGCTCGTGGTGACCGCCGTCCTGATGGTGCTCACCGGGCTCCTCTATCCGGGCCTTGTCACCGCCGTGGCGCAGGTGCTCTTCCCGCACCAGGCCAACGGCTCGCTCGTCACCGTGAACGGCCAGGTGGTCGGGAGCGCGCTGATCGGGCAGTCGTTCGCCGGGGCGCGGTACTTCCACCCCCGCCCCTCGGCGGCGGGCGCCGGCTACGACGACACCCTCTCGGCGGGCACCAATCTCGGGCCCACCAGCGCCAAGCTGGCCGACACCCTGATCGCGGGGGCCGTGGACAGCGCGGTGCGCCTCGACGGCGCGGTGAAGGGGCGGATCCCGTCGGACCTCGTGACGGCGTCGGGGTCGGGGCTCGATCCGCACATCTCCCCGGCCAGCGCGGCGCTGCAGGTGGCGCGGGTGGCGCGGGAGTGCGGCCTCGACACCACCCTGGTCCGTGAGTTGGTGGCCCGCCACACGGAGGGGAGGCAGTTCGGCGTGCTCGGCGAGCGGCGCGTGAACGTCCTGCTCCTCAATCTGGCGCTCGACAGCCTCACTTCCAACCGGGGTCATTGATGCGTGTCGCGTTCGTCGTCCTGAGTGTCGCAGGGCTGGCCTCTTTCGCCCCGGCGGCGGCATCCGCCCAGGCTCCTGCCCGCGCCCCCAGCGCGCCGGCCAAGGCACCCTTCGCCTTCGCCAGCTTCACGTGGCTTCAGGGCAATCCGCGCCAGGACTCCTCGGTGCTCGACTCGAAGTACTTCACAGGCGAGTTCCGGCTCGACGCGTCGTACATCGGTTCGTTCAACCACCCCTCCGACCACACCCTGGTCGGGACGAGCGAGAGCGGGAGGACCGCCGAGATCCAGGTCCAGCAGCTCGGCATCGGCGGCGACTTCCACACGGAACACGCCCGTGGCCGGCTGATGACGCAGTTCGGCATGTACTCGACGATGACACCGCGCAACGACGCGAGTCCCTCCCGCGGCCAGTGGAACATGGCCGACGCGTACCGCTACATCTCCGAGGCGTACGGCGGGTACCACTGGAACAAGTGGAACGGGATCAACCTCGACGCCGGCATCTTCATGTCGTACGTCGGTCTCTTCGGCTACTACAACTTCGACAACTGGGCGTACCAGCCGTCGTACGTCTCGAGCAACACGCCCTGGTTCTTCAACGGGCTCAGGCTGCAGATCTTCCCGAGCGACAAGCTGAAGATCGAGCCGTGGCTGGTGAACGGGTGGCAGTCGTACGGGATGTTCAACGAGAGCCCCGGCTTCGGGATGCAGGTCCTGTGGCGGCCGACGGGGTCCCTCTCGGTGCTCTCCAACAACTACTACGGCCACGACTGGCTCGGCATCCCGGGGCGGGCGCGGGTGCACACCGACAACAGCATCCAGGTGAAGTACCTCGACCACCCGAACGGCCTGCCGGACAAGGGCGCCTTCTCGCTCACCGTGGACGCGGGCTGCGAGGCCGGCGGCGGCGTCACCTGCCGCGGCGGCTCCGGCGGGCCCGCGCAATACTTCCTGGGCCTGATGGCCTACAACCGCCTCTGGTTCGCGAAGGACCTCTACGCGTTGACCGTGGGGGCCGGCGCGATGACGAACCCCGGCCGCTACCTGGTGCTCATGCCGCCGGTCAACGGCGCGACGGCGTTCTCGGGGACGCCCTACTTCACGGAGAACCCCGGGGACGCGTTCACGGCGTGGGACGCGTCGGTCACGTTCGACTACATGCCAGACCAGTTCGTGACGTTCCGCGCCGAGTTCGACCATCGCCACGCCAGCGTGCCGTACTTCGCGGGGCCTGGGGGCGTCACCCCGCCCGGTGGCAACACCGGCGCGCCGGGCTCGAACGTCCCCGGCTGGGCCCCCGACCTGCGCCAGACAGAGAACCGGATCAACTGCGCCGTTCTCGTGAAGTTCTGAGAATCGCTGTAGCTTAGGCGCGTGTCCCCCCAGGACGACCGCCGGCCCGACCCCGAGGCCCTCCTCGCGCAGGTGCGTGAGGAGGAGCGGCGAGCGTCGCGCGGACGCCTCAGGATCTTCTTCGGCGCCTCCCCCGGCGTGGGGAAGACGTACGCGATGCTGGAGGCGGCCCGCGCCCGTGCGCGCGAGGGGGTGGACGTGGTGGTCGGCGTCATCGAGACGCACGGCCGCCCCGAGACCGCGGCGCTCCTCGAGGGCCTTCCTGCCCTGCCGAAGCGCGGCCTCGAGTACCGCGGCATCGCGCTGCAGGAGTTCGACCTCGACGCCGCCCTGGCGCGCCGCCCCGGCCTCCTGCTGGTGGACGAGCTGGCCCACTCCAACGCCCCCGGCTCGCGCCACGCCAAGCGCTGGCAGGACGTCGAGGAGCTGCTCGACGCCGGCATCAGCGTCTACAGCACGCTGAACGTCCAGCACATCGAGAGCCTGAACGACGTGGTGGCCCGGATCACCGGGATCACCGTCCGCGAGACGCTGCCCGACGCGGTGTTCGACCAGGCGGACGAGCTCGAGCTGGCGGACCTCGCTGCCGAGGACCTCCTCGCCCGCCTCCACCAGGGCAAGGTCTACGTGCCGGAGCAGGCGGCGGCCGCGCTGGAGCGGTTCTTCCGGAAGGGCAATCTCATCGCGCTGCGGGAGCTGACGCTGCGCCGGGCGGCCGAGCGCGTGGACGCCCAGATGCGCGGCTACATGGCCGAAGCCGGGATCCACGCCACCTGGGCGGCGGCGGAGCGGCTCCTCGTCTGCATCGGGCCGAACCCTGACGGCGCGCGCCTGGTGCGCGCGGGGAAGCGGATGGCCGCCGGCCTCCGCTGCGAGTGGCGGGTCGTCTACGTCGAGCGGCCGGGCCAGGCCGTGTCGGAGGCCGAGCGCGACGCGCTGGTCGCCAACCTCCAACTCGCGCAGTCGCTGGGCGCCCAGACCGCCGCCCTCGCCGGCCAGGACGCCGCCGAGGAGATCCTGGCGTACGCCCGCGACCAGAACGTCACGAAGATCGTGGTGGGGAAGCCGACGCACCCGCGCTGGCGCGACGCGCTCTTCGGCTCGCTCCTCGACCGGCTGATCCGCGGCAGCGGCGACGTGGACGTCTACGTCATCACGGGCGATGCGGAGGCGCCGGTCCGCCGGCGCGCGGCGGCCGGGCGGCGGTCGCCGCTGGTGGAGTACGGGTGGGCGGCGCTCATCGTCGCGGGGTGTACCGCGCTCGCCCTCGGCCTCATCCGCATCGCGTCGGTGACCGACGTGGCGATGCTGTATCTCCTCGGCGTGGGCTTCGTCGCTTCCCGCTTTGGGCGGGGCCCGTCCGTCGCCACGGCGGTGGGGAGCATCGCGGTCTTCGATTTCTTCTTCGTCCCGCCGTTCTACACCTTCGCGGTCTCCGACGCGCGCTACCTCCTGACCTTCGGGGTGATGCTGTTCATCGCCCTAGTGATCAGCGCGCTCACCTTCCGGCTCCGCGCCCAGGCGGAGACGGCGCGCGAGCGAGAGCGGCGCACCGGCGCCCTGTACGCGATGACCCGCGACCTGGCCGCGACGCGCGGCCGCAGCGACGTGACGGCCGTGGCGAGCCGGCACCTCGCGGCGAGCTTCGGCGCGCAGGTGCAGATCCTCCTCCCCGACGAGGCGGGACGCGTGGAGATCCCCGTTGGGGTACCGCCGGCGTTCCCGCTGGACGAGAAGGAGCGCAGCGTCGCCCAGTGGGTGTACGAGCGCGGCCGCCCCGCCGGCGCTGGCACCGACACCCTCCCGGCAGCGCTCGCGCGGTACGTGCCGCTGGCGGGCTCGCTGGGCGCCGTGGGGGTGGCGGGGGTGCGGGTGGCCGACGCGAAGCGGTTCCAGGACCCCGGCCAGGAGGAGCTGCTGGAGACCTTCGTGGGACAGGCGGCGCTCGCGCTGGAGCGCGTGATCCTCGCCGAGCGCGCGCAGCAGGAGCAGGTGGAGGTCCAGGCGGAGCGGCTCCGTACCGCGCTGCTCAGCTCCCTCTCCCACGACATGCGCACTCCCCTCGGGGCCATCACCGGCGCGGCGAGCAGCCTCCTCGCGGACGGCGGCGCCGGCGGGGTGCTGGCGGAGCCCGCGCGGCGCGACCTGCTCACGTCCATCCTCACCGAATCCCAGCGGATGAACCGGCTCATCGGCAACCTGCTGGACATGATCCGCGTGGAGACGGGGGCGCTCGAGGTCCAGCGGGACTGGCAGCCGCTCGAGGAGGTCGTCGGCGTCGCGCTGATCCGGCTCGATGAGCGGCTGCGCGAGCATCCCGTCGAGGTGCGGCTCCCGCCGGACCTGCCCCTGGCGCTGCTCGACGGCCTGCTCATCGAACAGGTCTTCGTCAACCTCCTCGAGAACGCGGTGAAGTACACTCCCGCCGGCACGCCGATCGAGATCTCGGCGTCCGTCCGGGATGGTGCCATCGTGGTGGACGTCGCGGACCGCGGTCCCGGCTTCCCGCCGGGCGAGGAGGGGCGGATCTTCGAGAAGTTCTACCGTCTGCCAGGCGCGGCGGGGACCGGAGGCGTGGGGCTGGGCCTCACCATCTGCCGCGGGATCGTCACGGCGCACGGTGGGCGCATCTGGGCCGAGAACCGCGCCGGCGGGGGCGCGGTCTTCCACTTCACGCTGCCGCTCGTCGGCACGCCGCCGTCGGGCATGCCGGTGGAGAGCGACGATGGCTGAGCGGGACGCGGCGACGGCGCCGCTGGTGCTGGTCATCGAGGACGAGCCCCCGATGCAGCACTTCCTCCGCACCGCGCTGGAGAGCCACGACTTCCGGTACGTCGGGGCGGCGAGTGCGCGGGAGGGACTGGCGCAGGCCACCGGCCGCAACCCCGATGTCATCCTCCTCGACCTGGGCCTCCCCGACCTCGACGGCCTCGAGCTGACCCGCCGGATCCGCGAGTGGTCGGGCACGCCCATCATCGTCATCTCGGCGCGGGGGAAGGAGCAGGACAAGGTCGCGGCCCTCGACGCCGGCGCCGACGACTACCTCACCAAGCCGTTCGCGCTGGGAGAGCTGCTGGCGCGATTGCGCGTCGCGCTCCGCCACGCGGCGCGGGCGGCGGGTGCGCCCGAGGAGCCGGTTTTCGAGCTGGGTGAGCTGAAGGTGGACCTGGCCCTCCGCCAAGTCTTCGTCGCCGGGGCGGAGGTCCATCTCACCCCCACCGAGTACAAGCTCCTCACCACCCTCGTCCGCCACGCGGGGAAGGTGCTCACGCACCGCCAGCTTCTGAAGGAGGTGTGGGGTGCCCATGCGGCGGAGCAGACGGCGAACCTCCGCGTCTACATGGCCCAGCTCCGGCACAAGCTGGAGCGCGCACCCGCGCAGCCCCGGTATCTCCTGACCGAGCCGGGTGTCGGCTACCGCCTGCGGACCGATTGACACCTGCTTCCGTGCCCACCTCTCGGACTTGACGCGCCCGTGACGTGGGCCGGCTCCCATCGTCCCGTTCCAATCCCGAGTCCGACTTGCCTTGATGCGCGTGGGGCAACGCTGCCTCTTGGTGGTGTCGTTCCTCCTGGAGCTCGGTGCCATGAAGACCCGACTGTCGTGCGCGCTGGCCTTGGCGACCCTCTCGGTCGCGGTACTCGCCCTGCCCTCGTGCAAGAAGGACAGCACGTCCGCCCGCGTGTGGAGCGTCACCTGGTCGGCCGTCATCGAGGGCGGCACGGGCCAGATTGACTCACTGACGTGGAAGGAGAATACGGCCCAGTACTCGATGAACACGCCCTCGATCTCGTGGTTCTGGACGGCGCCGCTCCCCGCTGGACAGTCCGCGTTCCTGCGCGTGCGCGGTTCCACGACCAGCCCCGCCGTCATCCACGCCGGCATCCACGCCACCGCGGCGGACATGAGCGCATTCGCCAGGGACACCACCTGCTCCGGTTCGGGGACGGTCTGCCAGATCGGACCGGTGACGTTGCCGTAGCATCCAGCGCCCGACCAGGAGGTTCCGAAGCCGCGCGGGGGCGCCCCACGTTCCGGGGAGGCGCGTCCCGACGCTTCCTTGCCCGTGTCCGAGCCTGCCTCCAACCTTCCAGACCCTCGTGGCGTCTCTAGATTGAATGCGTCTCCTCGGGAGAGCCCCGTCATGAAGCGCACGCTCGTTCGCTCCATCCTGTCCGTTCTGCCCATCCTCACCGCGCTGGCCGCGGCGCCCGTCGCCCGCGCCCAGGCACCTGCCGCCCAGCCCCCGACCGACTACACGCCGCTCTACACGAAGCAGGAGGTGAGGATCGCGATGCGGGACGGGGTCCACCTTTTCACGACCGTGTACGCGCCGCGGGACACGACGCAACGGCACCCGATCCTGATGACGCGCACACCGTACAGTGTCGGCCCTTATGGCGCCGACCGCTTCCCGGGCTTCTTCCGCAACTCCCGCATCCCGGCCTTCAACGCCTATCTCCGCGCCGGCTACATCTTCGTCTATCAGGACGTGCGCGGACGGTGGATGTCCGAGGGGGCGTTTCAGGACGTCCGTCCCTACATCGAGCGCAAGCATTCGAACCAGGACGTGGACGAGACCAGCGACACCTACGACACCGCGGAGTGGCTCATCCACAACGTCCCCGGCAACAACGGGCGCATCGGCGTCCGCGGCACGTCGTACCCCGGGTTCTACGCCTCGATGGCCGCCATCGACGCGCACCCGGCGATCAAGGCCGTCTCCCCCCAGGCCCCGGTCACGGAGTGGATGGGCGGCGACGACTTCATGCACAACGGCGCGCTCCTCCTGCCGCACGCCTTCGACTTCTATTGGGGCTTCGGCTGGCCGCGGCCGCAGCCGACCGCGCAGGACTTCCACCCCGTCAACTTCGGCACCCCCGACGGCTACCAGTTCTTTCTCAAACTCGGCCCTCTCGCCAACGCGAACCTGCGCGTCTTTCACGACAGCGTCGCGTTCTGGGACTCGATTGCGGCGCACCCCACGTGGGACGCGTTCTGGGCGGCGCGCAGCGCCCGGCCGCACCTCAAGAACCTCCGTCCGGCCATGCTCTGGGTCGGCGGCTGGTTCGACACCGAGAACCTGTGGGGCGCGCTCCACGCGTACGCCGCCGCGGAGGCGCAGAGCCCCGGCGCCACCAACCGCCTGGTGATGGGCCCGTGGAGGCACGGCCAGTGGAACAGCCCGCGCGGCGACTCCCTCGGCGGAGTGGCCTGGGGCTCGATGACGGCGGACTTCTACAACGACAGCATCGAGTCGCCCTTCTTCAATCACTACCTCCTCGACTCGGTCCCCGCGCCGCGCGCCTTCGAGGCCGCGGTCTTCAACACCGGCGCCAACGTCTGGCGCTTCCTCGACGCCTGGCCGCCGCGGAACACCGCGACGCGCAACCTCTATCTCCAGGCGGACGGCGGCCTCGCCTTCGCCGCCCCGGCACCGCACGGCCGGGTCTTCGACGAGTACGTGTCCGATCCGGCAAAGCCGGTGCCGTACACCGACGCCATCACCCACTGGTACCAGGGCGGCTTCATGGTTGAGGACCAGCGCTTCGCCTCACGCCGCCCCGACGTGCTGGTCTACGAGACTGCGCCGCTCGACTCCGCCGTCACCGTCGCGGGCCCCGTGGACGTGGCGTTCAGCGTCTCCACCAGCGGCACCGACTGCGACTGGATCGTGAAGGTGATCGACGTCTTCCCCGACACCGGGGCGGGCAGCAACCCGCGCGCGCCGAACACGATGGCTGGCTACGAGATGCTGGTCCGGGGCGACGTGCTGCGGGGGAAGTTCCGGAATTCGATGAGCCGGCCGGAGCCCTTCGTGCCGAACGCGGTGACGCCGATCCAGTACCGGATGAACGACATCTTCCACACCTTCCGGCCGGGCCACCGGATCATGGTGCAGGTCCAGAGCACCTGGTTCCCGATGATCGACCGGAACCCCGGGCGCTTCATGGATATCTGGCATGCCACCGACGCCGACTTCCACAGGACCACGCAGCGGGTCTTCCGGTCGGCGGAGTACCCGTCGCACGTCGTGCTGCCGGTGATGAACTAGCGGGGCGCCCTACGGATTGGCCGGGCGGATGTCCAGCTCGGAGACCAGCGCGCGGTCGGGCAGATCGAGGGCGTCGAGCGTCGCCTTGGCGACGTCATCGGGGAGGAGGATGCGGCCCCGGTTCGGGTCGAAGGGGGTGTCGCCGTCGAAGAAGGCGGTGTTCACCGAGCCGGGGCAGACCGCCATCACCCGCACCCCCAGCGTGCGGACCTCGAGCATCAGCGACCTCGAGAAGCCGAGAACGCCGTGCTTCGACGCGGAGTAGGCGGCCCCCTCGGCGATCCCGTTGCGGGCGGCGAGGGAGGCGATGTTCACGACGGTGCCGCGCCCCTTCGCCGCCATCGCAGGGAGGAAGGCGCGGGTGACGAGGAACAGCCCGCGCAGGTTCGTGTCCATCACCTCGTCCCACGCCGCGAGGCTCATCTCCCCGAGCGGCGCGAACCGCCCGACGCCCGCGTTGTTGATAAGGATCGTCGGCGTCCCCATCTCCTCCCGCACCCGCTCCGCGAACGCCGCCACTGACGCCTCGTCGCGCACGTCGCACACCGCGCCGAGCGCCGAGTGGCCGCCCCCGCGCAGCCCGGCGGCGTGCCGCTCGACGTCCTGCGCGTCGCGCGCGCAGAACGCCACCGGGGCGCCGCGGCGGGCGAGGTCCAGGGTGAGGGCCTTCCCGATCCCGCGCGTCCCGCCGGTGACGACCGCGACCTGTTCGCGCCATTCCATGGGGGCCAGAATATCCGCCGCATCCCCTCGGCCCGCCAGCCCGCGTCGGGGCGGACGTGAGCGGCGACACAGCCTCGCCGGTGAATCATTAGTAGAATAGTCGGGTATCACGTCAGACAACCGGCGCCGTCGGATCTTCCGCCGGCCGTTCCGTCTTCGGGAGGTCCGATGCGCTTGGTGTCCCTCGTCACACTGGTCCTGCTGGCCGGCGCGTCCGGCTGCGGGGGAAGCAGCGGGTACGGCTCGTCTACCGGTCCCGGGGGCGGCGGCGGGGGCGGCCACACCCTGAGCATCTCGATGACCGGCTCGGCCTTCAGCCCGGCGCTGGACACGGTGGCGGCGGGCTCGACGGTGACGTGGACGAACAACGACGCGGTCACCCATACCGTGACCTCCGCGCCCGGCTCGGCCGACACCTACAGCTCCGGCAACGTGGGGGGCAGCGGCACCTTCCAGCACATGTTCGCCGCGGCGGGGACGTACGTGTACTACTGCACGATCCACGGCACGCCGACGGCGGGGATGAAGGCGACGATCGTGGTGCAGTGAGCTGAGGAGGCACCGGTTGGCTGCGTGCGAGGGCTAGCGGGCGTCCAAACGGGCGGCCCGTTCGGTCTGTCCGGCTCCCGGCCGGGTCGCTATCGTTCCACCTTGCCATGAACGATGTGCTGAACACGGGGCCGCTCCCGGCGGTCGCGTACACTTCCCGGGACCGCGCCGAGCGCGTGGTCGCCACCAGCCGCCTTGTGCTGGCGGCCGCCACCGTGTTCGCGATCTGGCTCGACCCGCTCCAGCCGGCGAAGTACGCGGAACTCACGTACGGGTTGATGATCGTGTACGTGGCGTACGCGGCGGCGCTGGCCGTGGTCGTGTGGCGCTGGCGCAGGCCTCTGCCGCGCCTCGGCCTCGTGACGCACGTCGCCGATCTTGTGCTGTTCTCGCTCTTCATGTACACGACCGAGGGGCCGGGAAGCAGCCCGTTCTTCAGTTACTTCGCGTTCGCGCTCGTCGCCGGCGCGGTACGGTGGGGATGGCGCGGCGCGATGTGGACCGCGGTGGCGGCGCTGACGGCCTTCAATGTGCTGGGGCTCTACGCCGCCGACGTGCTCCGCGACCCCTCGTTCGAGCTGAACCGGTTCATCATCCGCAGCGTGTACCTCGCCGTGCTAGCCGTGCTGGTGGGCTACCTCGGGGCGCATGAGGCGCGGCTGCGCGGCGAACTGGCCAGCCTCGCAGCGTGGTCGGGCGACGTCCCCGCGGACCTGGACGCGCTCCTGCGCGAGGATCTGGAGGTAGCCGCCCGGCTCCTCCGCGTGCCGCGGGTACTGCTGATCTGGGAGGACGCGGACGAGCCGTGGCTGCGCCTCGTGTTGTGGCATCGCGGGAGGCTCGAGAGCTGGCACGAGCCGCCGGAGAGGTACCAGCCGTTGGTGGCCGAGCCGCTCGGCGACGCGGCGTTCCTGACGCCGACGGCGGACGAGCCCGGAGCACAGGTGACCTACGCGGGAGCGTCCGGGCTGCGGACGTGGAGCGGTGCGCCGCTGCACGAGGCGCTTCACGTGCGATTCGCCATCGGCGCGGTGCTGTCGCTGCCGGTTCGCACCGAGTACGTCGGCGGGCGGCTCTTCGCCCTCGACCGGCGTCCCATGACGACGGACGATCTCGTGCTCGGGGGGATCGTGGCCCGCCGGGTCGCGGCGTCGCTGGACCATGTCCACCTCGCTCGCCAGTTGAGTGAGGCCGCCGCGACGGAGGAACGCGTCCGGCTTTCCCGCGACCTGCACGACGGCGTGCTGCAATGGCTCACGGGCGCGGCGCTGCAGCTCCAGGCCGTCGAGCAGCTCCTCGACCGGGAGCCGCGCTCGGCGCGCCGGGCGCTCGATGAGGTGCGGCGCCTCATCGCCGAGGAGCAACGCGACCTGCGGTTCTACATCGAGGACCTCAAGCCGACGGCGCTCGACGCGCCGAAGGACCGCGGCGACCTCGACGTCGCGCTGGGCGACCTGGGCCGGCGCCTGGGGCGCGTGTGGGGGATGCGGGTCGTCGTGGACGCCGTCCAGCCGAGCGGCGCGGTGCCGCCGGCGCTCTTCCGCGACGTCTACCGTCTGATTCAGGAGGCATCGGTCAACGCCGCGCGCCACGGGAGGGCCTCCGAGGTGCGTGTCACCCTGCTCGCGCGGGACGGCTGGCTCGAGATCGCGGTCGCCGACGACGGCTGCGGCTTCCCGTTCCAGGGGCGGCTCGACCACGATGCGCTGACGTCGCGGCGCCTCGGCCCGCGGACGCTGCGCGAGCGCGTGACCGCCCTGGGCGGGACCCTCGCGCTCGAGTCCGCCGCATCCGGCGCTCGTCTCGAGATGCGGCTCCCCCTCGCCGCGGCGGCGGCCTGATGCCGATCACCCTCGTCCTCGCCGACGACCATCCCATCGTCCTGAACGGCCTCGAAGCGCTGTTCGCCCTGGAGAAGGACTTCCGCGTCGTGGCGCGGTGTTCGACCGGCGATGTGGTGGTTCCCACCGTGAAGCGCTTCCAGCCCGATGTCCTGCTGCTGGACATCCGGATGCCGGCGATGGATGGGATGGAGGTGCTGCGCCAGCTGCATCACGAACGCCTGCCGACCCGGGTCGTGCTGCTCGCGGCCTCGTTCGAGGAGGGCCAGATCTTGGAGGCGCTGCACCTCGGGGTGCGTGGACTGGTGCTGAAGGAGCTGGCGCCGCCGCTCCTGGTCCAGTGCGTGCGGCAGGTGCACGCCGGCGGACAGTGGATCGAGCAGCAGACGTCGGGATTGGCCCTCGAGGCCCTGCTCCGGCGTGAGGCGGGCGTCCGCGAGGCCTCCGGTGTCCTCACACCCAAGGAGATGGAGTTGGCGCGTCTGGCCGGGTCGGGGCTGCGGAACAAGGAGATCGCCCGCCGGCTCGGCATCAGCCTGGGGACGGTGAAGATGCACCTCCACAACGTCTACCGGAAACTCGGCATCGACAGCCGCGTCTCCCTCGCCGTGTACGCCCGCACGAAGGGCCTCCTGTAGGTCACCTCCTCCCGGTATGCGCCGCCGGGCCCGCATGGCCATTGGATAGGTCCAGATTGGCCGGTCGGCCAGCTTGTCGCGGTTCAGGGAGCAACCGAAAATCAATGAGTGTGAGTGGAGATGGGGATCGTGGTCGAGTGGATCACGATGCGTTCGTGGAGTGTGGTGTTCGGGTTGGTCACGAGCCATCGGGTCTGCTCGTACCTGTGGGCCGGCCGGCCGCAGATCCCTTCTCGTTGGAGGTTAGGCACATGAGGAACAGCAAGGGCTTCACCCTGATCGAGCTTCTGATCGTGGTGGTCATCATCGGCATCCTGGCCGCCATCGCGATCCCGAAGTTCGCGAACACGAAGGAGAAGGCGTACATCGCGTCGATGAAGTC
>JBEKGT010000012.1:0-16430 GCA_050012655.1 Gemmatimonadales bacterium
TGGGCTCGGTGGTCGGGGAGAAGATCGCCCGGCTCGCGCAGCGGTCGGTTGACAAGCGGGTCCCTCTGATCATCGTGTCGGCCTCGGGCGGGGCCCGGATGCAGGAGGGCGTGCTCTCGTTGATGCAGCTGGCGAAGACCTCGGTGGTGATCGCGCAGCTGCGTGAGAACGGCATCCCCTTCATCTCGATCTGCACCGATCCCACGACCGGCGGCACCACGGCGAGCTACGCGATGCAGGGGGACATCATCCTCGCGGAGCCAGGAGCGGTGATCGGGTTCGCGGGGCCGCGGGTGATCAAGCAGACGATCGGCCAGGACCTTCCGGAGGGGTTCCAGACGTCGGAGTTCCTCCTGGAGCACGGGATGGTGGACGCCGTAGTGCCGCGGGGCCTCCTCCGGGCCACCTGCGCGCAGCTCCTGCGCCTCCTCCGCGGCGCTCCAGCGCGGCAGGGAGAGGTGGCGCCGACCGGGGCCGCGCCGGAGGCCGGCGCCTGACCATCCGCACGTTCGACGACGCCTGCAGTTTCCTCTTCCCTAGAACCGCAACCGGCATCAAGTGGGGCCTCGCGACGACCGAGGCGCTCCTCGGCGCGCTCGGCCACCCCGAGCGCCACTTCGAGGCGGTCCACGTCGGCGGCACGAACGGCAAGGGCTCCACTTCCACGATGCTCTACGAGGTGCTGCGGGCGGCGGGATGGCGCGTCGGGCTCTACACCTCCCCGCACCTCGTTTCCTTCCGGGAGCGGATGGTGGTGGACGGGGTCGCGATCCCCGAGGAGGCCGTGGCGGTCTGGGCGGAGCGGCTGCGGCCGCTGGCCGATAGGACGCGTGCCTCCTTCTTCGAGGTGACGACGGCGATTGCCTTCGCCGACTTCGCGGCGCGCGGCGCGGACGTGGCGGTGGTGGAGGTCGGCCTCGGCGGGCGGCTCGACGCGACGAACGTGCTCCAGCCCCTGGCGGCGGGAGTGACGCGGATCGCCCTGGAGCACACGGACTACCTCGGGCCCGACCTCGCTTCGATCGCGACGGAGAAGGCGGGGATCGCGAAGGAGGGTGTTCCCTTCGTGACCACGGAGGCGTCGGACGGAGTGGCGGCGGTGCTCGAGCGCGAAGCGCGTGGCCGGGGCGCCATCTTCGAGCGCCTCGACGTGGCCTCGGCGGTGCGGGGCCTCGAGGTGGTGGACGGGGGCTCGACCTTCGACCTCGTGACGCCCGAGCGCCGCTACGCCGGGCTCCGGGTGCGGATGGGCGGCGCGCACCAGGCCGCCAACGCGGCCCTCGCGGTGCGGCTCGCCGAGCTGCTGCCGGCGCGCTACGGGGTGGGGGAGGCGGCGGTGCGCCAGGGGTTGGATGCGGCGCGGGTGCCCGGACGGTTCGAGCGCCGGGGCCGGTGGCTCTTCGACGTGGCCCACAACCCCGACGGGGCGCGCTCCCTCGTGGCTGCGCTCCGGGCGGCCCCGCCCGCGCGGCCGCTCGTGGGAGTGGTCGCGGTGCTGGGCGACAAGGCCTGGACGGAGTTCCTGGCGGCCCTGGCGCCGGCGCTCGACGGCTTAGTGCTGACCCGCGCGCCCTCGGCGCCGGCGGAGCGCGCCTGGTCGCTCGACGCGGCGGCAGCATGGTGCCGGAGCGCCGGCGTGGCGGCGCGCGTGGAGGGGGATTTCGACGCGGCGCTCGCGGCGGCGGCCTCCGAGGGCGGGACGGTGCTCGTAACGGGCTCGTTCCACACCGTCGGCGACGCGATGTCTCGCTTGCCCGGCACGGCGCCGGTCGGGTAGATTTTGCGGATGTCCCTCTCGGCGCTGCCAGGGTTTCGCGATGTCTTTCCGGAGGCCCTCGCCCGTCGCCGCTTGATCTTCGGGGTCTGGCGCGAGGTGGCGAAGCGCTACGGCTTTGAGGAGTACGACGGGCCCCCCCTCGAGTCCACCGAGCTGTACACCCGGAAGAGCGGCGACGAGATCGTCGGTCAGCTCTACCGCTTCGAGGACAAGGGCGGGCGCGACGTCGCGCTGCGGCCCGAGATGACGCCGACGCTCGCGCGGATGGTCGCGCAGCGGGCCTCGGCGCTCCGCAAGCCGATCCGGTGGTTCTCGATCCCGCAGCTCTTCCGCTACGAGCGCCAGCAGCGCGGCCGCCTGCGGGAGCATTTCCAGCTCAACATGGACATCATCGGCGAGAGCGGGCCGCTCGCCGACGCGGAGGTGATCGCCGCGGCGATCGACATCCTCCGCGGCCTCGGCTTCGGGCCCGGCGAGGTGCGCGCGCGGGTCTCCGACCGGCGGGTGCTGGCGGAGCTCCTCGCCGCCGAGTTCGGCGTGGGGCCGGACGAACTCCTGGGTGTGCTGGGGGGGCTCGACAAGTTCGACAAGTCGCCCGAGGCGGCGGCGGAGGCGGTCCAGCAGGCGCTCGCGGGGGATGCGCGGCGCGCCCAGGCCGTGATGGACCTGGCGGCGCGCCTCGGCGAGCCGGGTGGCCTCCTGGCGCGGTCGGCGGCGGCGCCCCTCCGCGAGTGCGTCGACGCGCTCGGCGCCATGGGGCTGGGCGGGTTCGTGGATGTGGACTTCCGCATCGTCCGGGGGCTCGCCTACTACACCGGCGTGGTGTTCGAGTTGTTCGACGCGGGCCGCTCGCTGCGCGCGATCTGCGGCGGGGGCCGCTACGACGCGCTGCTCGAGCAGATCGGCGGGGTGAATCTGCCGATGGTGGGGTTCGGGATGGGGGACGTGGTGCTCGGCGAGTTGATCGGCGACCGGGACGGGCCGCCGACGGCGGCGGCGCCGGTGCAGGTGTTCGTGGCCACCGTGGGGGACGAGGACCGCCCGGCCGCGCTCGCGCTGGCGCACGCGCTGCGCGAGCGGGGGATCGGCGTGGAGTTCGCGCTCAAGCGCCAGGCAGTGGGGAAGCAACTGGAGCTCGCGGCTTCACGCGGTGCGACGCACGCGGTGGTGATCGGCCCGGACGAGCGGGCGGCCGGTCAGGCGGTGGTCCGTTCGCTCGCAACCAAGACCGAGACGCGCGTCGGATTGGACGCGCTGGCAGGGGACTATGCGTTCTAGGATCGCAGTGGCGCTGGCGCTCGTCGCGCTGGCCGGATGCCGGGTCGAGGGCGGCCGGACGAACCGTGCGCCGGGCCAGCCCGCGGCTTTGGACACCTCGGCGGAGGCCGCCCGCGCGCTAGCCCCCGGGCTCGCGCACACCGTCTTCGCGCGGAAGCGGGAGGTGGTGGCGCCGGGTCTCGTCCGGGTCACCGTGAGCGCAATCGTCCGGTTCGACGCCGGCGCCGACTCGGCGAAGAAGGTGCTCGAGGCGCTGCTGGCGTCGGAGCGCTCGGCCGACACCGGCGCCGCGGCCATCCGCGTCCTCGGCTTCCTGCCCCCGCCCGCCGGCCATGGGGCCGGCGCCCAGGGGCAGATGGTGCTCATCCCCCTGGCGTTCACCGACTGGGCCCCCGAGCCCGGGTGGGACAGCCTCAGCGCCGCGACGCGCCATCGGCCGTACAGCACCACGACGCGCTTCGTGCACGACGCCGCGGCGCTGCGCGGCATGGGCTTCGGCGCCGTGCCGGGCGGCGCGCTGCCCCCCGGCCATCCCTCGCCGAGGCGTCCCTGATGGCTGAGACCCAGGGCCTCACGCCGCGCGGGAAGGACTTCAGCGCCTGGTACAACGAGGCCATCATGCGGGCCGAGCTGGCGGACTACTCGCCGGTGCGGGGTTGCATGGTGATCCGCCCCAATGGCTACGCCATCTGGGAGCTGATGCAGCGCGCCCTGGACGACATGTTCAAGGCGACGGGGCACCGGAACGCGTACTTCCCTCTCCTCATCCCGCAGTCGTTCCTGCAGAAGGAGGCGGAACACGTCGAGGGGTTCGCCCCCGAGGTCGCGCTCGTCACGCGCGCGGGAGGGAAGGAGCTCGACGAGCCGCTCGTCCTCCGGCCGACGTCGGAGACGATCATCTACGACTCGTTCGCGAAGTGGATCCACTCGTACCGCGACCTGCCGCTGCTGATCAACCAGTGGGCGAACATCATCCGCTGGGAGATGCGGACCCGCCTCTTCCTGCGGACGACCGAGTTCCTCTGGCAGGAGGGGCACACCGCCCACGCCGACGAGGCGGACGCGGAGGAGGAGGTGCGCCGGATGCTCGGAGTATACCGGCGCTTCGCCGAGGAGTGGATGGCGATGCCGGTGATCACCGGCGTGAAGACGGACACGGAGAAGTTCGCCGGGGCCCTGCGCACCTATGCGATCGAGGGCCTGATGCAGGACAACAAGTCGCTGCAGGCCGGCACGTCGCACGCCCTCGGCCAGAACTTCGCGCGGGCGTTCGGGGTGCAGTTCCAGACGGCTGCGGGAGGCCTCGACTTCGTCTGGAACACGTCGTGGGGGGTGTCCACGCGGCTCATCGGCGGCCTGATCATGACGCACGGTGACGACGTCGGCATCGTCTGTCCCCCGCGCCTGGCGCCTACGCAGGTGGTGATCGTCCCGATCTACAAGTCGGACACCGAGCGCCAAGCGGTCCTGCAGGTGTCGGACGGGGTGTCGCAGGAGCTCCGGGATGCGGGGCTGCGGGTGGAGGTGGACGCCCGGGACGGGATGAAGCCCGGCGCGAAGTACTACGAGTGGGAGGGACGTGGCGTCCCCCTGCGGCTCGAGATCGGGCCCAAGGACGTGGCGAAAGGGCAGGTCTTCTCGGCGCGGCGGACCGGCGGCAAGGCGCCGATCCCGCTCCGCGGCCTTGCGGAGGCGGTGCGGATCACCCTCGACGAGATTCAGCGCACGCTCTTCGCCGCCGCGGGCGAGCGCCGCGACAACGCGACCCGGCGCGACGTGTCGAAGGACGACCTGATCGCGATGATGGAGGGCCCCGGCGGGTTCGCCTACGGCGGGTTCTGCGGCGACCTCGCCTGCGAGACCGCCATCAAGGACGCGACCAAGGCGACGGTCCGCGTCCTCCCCGACGCGGAATTCCGCTCGCCGACGCCCCCCGCGCGGTGCGTCTGGTGCGGCCGCCCGTCGGTGAGCGAGGCCGTGTGGGCCAAGGCGTACTGACCGCCGAGGGGCTTGAGCTCCGCGCCCTCGACGCGGCGCCCGTCTGGCTGCGCCTCGCCGCGCCGGTGGCGTCGTGAAGGCCGAGCAGCGGGTCCTGATCCTCGACTTCGGCTCCCAGTTCACGCAGCTCATCGCGCGGCGCGTGCGCGAGGCCCACGTCTACTGCGAGATCCACCCGCCGAGCCGGGACCTGGCGTGGATCAAGGCCTTCGCCCCCATCGGCATCATCCTCTCCGGCGGCCCCAATTCGGTATACGACGAGGGCGCCCCGACCACGGACCCCGGCATCACCCGCCTCGGCATCCCCGTGCTCGGCATCTGCTACGGGATGCAGCTCCTCGCGCACTTGACCGGCGGCGACGTGCGGCCCCACGGCGAGAAGGAGTACGGCCGCGCCGAGATCGAGGTGCTCGCGGACCAAGGCCTCTTCGCCGGATTCCCCATCGGCACCCGGACGCCGGTGTGGATGTCGCACGGCGACCGGGTGGACGTGCCGCCCAGCGACTGGCGCGTCCTCGCCAGAAGCGGGAACACCCCCGTGGCGGCGTTCGCGCACGCCACGCTCCCCGTCTACGGCGTGCAGTTCCACCCCGAGGTCGCGCACACGCCCCGCGGCGCCGAGGTGGTGCACAACTTCCTCTTCCGGATTTGCGGTGCGAAGCCGTCGTGGACGCCGGGCCAGTTCGTGCAGCAGACCGTCGCCGAGGTCCGCGAGACGGTCGGCGGCCGCCGCGCCATCTGCGGCCTCTCGGGGGGCGTGGACTCCGCGGTCGCGGCGGCGCTCGTCTACCGCGCGATCGGCGACCGACTCACGAGCATCTTCGTGGACCACGGCCTGCTGCGCGCGGGGGAGCGCGCGCAGGTGGAGCGCACCTTCGGCGCCGAGCTGGGGATGGACCTGCGCGTCGTGGACGCGTCGCAGCTCTTCCTCGACAAGCTCGCTGGCGTGGACGACCCCGAGGAGAAGCGGCGCCGCATCGGACACACCTTCATCGATGTCTTCGAGAAGGCGGCGCACGACGTTGGCGGCGACATCGGCTTCCTGGTGCAGGGCACCCTCTACCCGGACGTCATCGAGTCGTTCTCACCGCGCGGCGGCCCGTCGGTCACCATCAAGACGCACCACAACGTCGGCGGCCTGCGGCCCGACCTCCCCTTCGCCCTCGTCGAGCCCCTCCGCGAGCTCTTCAAGGACGAGGTGCGCCAGGTCGGCCGCGAGCTCGGCCTCCCCGAGGAGATCGTCCGGCGGCACCCGTTCCCTGGACCCGGACTCGCGGTCCGCATCCTTGGCCCCGTGGACCAGGGGCGGGTCGCGACCCTCCAGAAAGCCGACGCCATCTACCTCGAGGAGATCCGCCGCGCCGGCCTCTACGACCAGATCTGGCAGGCCTTCGCTGTCCTCCTCCCGGTGCGCTCTGTCGGCGTGATGGGCGACGGCCGCACCTACGCCAACGTCATCGCCCTCCGCGCCGTCACCAGCCGCGACGGCATGACCGCCGATTGGTATCCGTTCCCGCCCGACGTCCTCGCCGCCGTCGCCACGCGCATCACCAACGAGGTCGCTGGCGTGAACCGGGTCGTGTACGACGTTTCCTCAAAGCCCCCGGCCACGATCGAGTGGGAGTAAGTCCAAGCGGGGCCTTGCGTTGGAACACTGTGTTGAAGTACTTCATACAGTAGTGATCATGTCATCATTCCCGCAGACGCTGGACTGGATCTCTCAGGCCGACGAAGCGGTCTTCGCGATGGACGTGATGGACCGCATCGTCGTCTGGAACAAGGCCTGCGAGCGCCTGCTCGGCCGCCCCGCCGAGAGTGTGCTCGGGAGGCGCTGCGCCGACGTCCTGTGCGGCAGGGACCTGAACGGGAACGTCTACTGCGTGCGGAACTGCCCGGTTGCGCTCCAGGCGCGCGAGATGCCGCACGATCCGGTGAACACCTTCGTGCTCAAGGTCCAGACGCCGCGCGAGGGGTCGAAGCGGGTGCGGGTGAGCGTGTTCCATATGGCCTCAGCCCGCCCGGGACTGTCGAGCCTGGTGCACGTCCTGCGCGAGGCCGAGAGCCAGCCGTCCGTGCTTGAGCAGCGCCTCGCCGAGGCGGCCCGGCGCGGCCCGGGGGCGGAGGGCGGCCGGAGCCGCGCAGGCGCCGACGCCGCCACCCTGACGCCGCGCGAGCAGGACATCCTGCGGTGCCTCGCCGAGGCGATGCCCACCGCGCGCATCGCCGCGAAGCTCGACATCTCCCCCGTCACCGTGCGGAACCACACCCAACGCATCCTGCAGAAGCTCGGCGTGCACTCGAAGCTCCACGCCGTCGTGCACGCGTACCGCAATCAGCTGATCTAGCGCGGCCCGCCGGGCCGGCGCTCCTCGCCGCACCGAGTCCTCAGCGGGAGCGGTGCGGATTGATGTATCTGCATCAAGCGAACCTCCGTAGGAATTCGTAGAGTAGCGCTTCCATCATCGGCAACCTGGAGGTCCGATGGGCGACCGGCAGAGTTGGTTCGCCGAAGAGCTCGAGCGGCGGGGCGTCTCGCGGCGCGAGTTCGTCGGCTGGTGCTCCACGGTGGCGGCGGCGCTGGCGCTGCCGGCCACGGCCAGCGCGAAGATCGCGAGGGCGGTACAGCAGACCCGGAAGCCGGTCCTGGTGTGGCTGGAGTTCCAGGACTGCTGCGGCAACACGGAGTCGTTCCTGCGAGCGAGCCGGCCGAGCGTGGCGGACGTGGTGCTCGACACCCTGTCGGTGGACTACCATGAGACGATCATGGCGGCCGCGGGGCATCAGGCCGAGGCGGCGCTCGAGAAGACGGTCCGGGAGTTGAAGGGACAGTACATCGCCGTGGTCGAGGGCTCGATCCCGACCGGGGACGACGGAGCGTACTGCACGATCGGCGGGAAGTCCGCGGTGCAGATCTCGCGCGAGGTGTGCGGGAACGCGGCGGCGGTGATCGCGATGGGCACCTGCGCGACGTTCGGCGGGTTGCCGGCGGCGGCGCCCAACCCGACGTCGGCGCTGGGCGTGGGCGACGCGGTGCCCGGGCTGAAGCACCTGATCAACCTGTCGGCGTGCCCGGCGAACGTCGAGAATCTGACGGCGCTGATCGTCTACTATCTGACGTTCCACGAGTGGCCGCCGGTGGACCGCCACAAGCGGCCGCTGTTCGCGTACGGCAAGGCGATCCACGACAATTGCGAGCGGCGCGCGCACTTCGACGCGGGGCAGTACGTGGAGTCGTGGGGGGACGAGGGGCACCGGACGGGCTACTGCCTCTTCAAGATGGGGTGCAAGGGTCCGGTGACGTACCAGAACTGCCCGAACGTGCGCTGGAACGGGGGCACGAACTGGCCGATCGGCTGCGGCCACCCATGCATCGGGTGCGCGGAGCCGGCGTTCTGGGACCGGATGACGCCGTTCTACGAGCATCTGTCGGGTGTGCCGGGCTTCGGGTTGCATTCGAACGTGGACCGGCTCGGCCTGTGGGGTGTGGCGGCGGTGGGGGCGGCGTTCGCGGCGCACGGCGCGGTCTCGCTGGTGCAGCGGCGGCGGCGGGGCGAGCACCAGCCCGACGCCGACGGAGTCGAGACGACGGAAGAGGGAGGTAAGCAGGCATGACGCACATCGTCGTCGATCCCGTCACCCGCATCGAAGGGCACCTGCGCATCGAGGCGGAGGTGGAGGGGGGCCGCGTGCGGGACGCGTGGTCGTCCGCCACGATGTTCCGGGGCATCGAGCTGATCCTGAAGGGGCGCGACCCGCGCGACGCCTGGGCGTTCACGCAGCGCATCTGCGGCGTGTGCACCACGGTGCATGCCATCGCGTCCATTCGCGCGGTGGAGAACGCCATCGGCGCCGAGCCGCCGCCGAACGCGCGGCTGCTGCGGAACCTGATCATCGCGTCGCAGTGCGTGCAGGACCACGTCATCCATTTCTACCACCTCCACGCGCTCGACTGGGTGGACATCGTCTCGGCGCTCTCGGCCGATCCGGCGCAGACGGCGACGCTGGCGCAGTCCATCTCCGACTGGCCGCTGTCGAGCGCGATGTACTTCCGCGGTGTGAAGGACCGCCTCAAGGCGTTCGTGGACCGTGGGCAGCTGGGTCCGTTCGCGAACGCATACTGGGGGCACTCGGCATACCGGCTGCCGCCGGCGGCGAACCTGATGGCGGTGGCGCACTACCTCGAGGCGCTCGACTGGCAGCGCGAGGTCATCAAGATCCACGCAGTCCTCGGCGGCAAGAACCCGCACCTGCAGAGCTTCCTGGTGGGAGGGATGGCGACGCCGATCGACCCCGATAAGCAGGCGTCGCTGAACGCCGGGAGCCTGGCGGAGATCCGCCGGCTGATCCACAAGGCGAAGGACTTCGTGAACCGGGTGTACATCCCCGACCTCCTGGCGGTGGCCGGCTTCTACAAGGACTGGGCGGCGATCGGCGCCGGGGTGGGGAACTACCTCGTCTACGGCGAGTACCCCGAGGAGGACACCCCCAACGCGCGGCTCTTCCTTCCCTCGGGCGTGATCCGGGGACGGGACATCACGAAGGTGGAACGGTTCGACCCGTCGAAGATCACCGAGCACATCAAGCACTCGTGGTACGAGTATGAGGGGGGCGACGGCGCGGGGAAGCACCCGTCGCAGGGGGAGACGAAGCCGAAGTACACCGGCCCCAAACCTCCCTACGAGCGACTCGACACGGCGGCGAAGTACAGCTGGCTGAAGTCGCCGCGGTACGACGGCCTCCCGATGGAGGTGGGTCCTCTGGCGCGGATGCTGGTCGCGTACGCCTCGGGGCACGAGCGGGTGCAGCAGCTGGTCAACGGTGCGCTCGGCAAGCTCGGCGTGGGGCCGGCGGCCCTCTTTTCGACCTTGGGGCGCGTGGCGGCCCGCGGGCTCGAGACGGCGCTCCTCGCTGAGAAGATGGAGACGTGGCTCGACGAGCTGGGCGAGAACATGGCCCGGCGCGACCTCAGGATTCACGACAACACCCGCTGGGACCCCGACACCTGGCCGCGCGACGCGACGGGCGCGGGGTTCCACGAGGCGCCGCGCGGCGCCCTGGGCCACTGGGTGCACATCCAGGACGGCGCGATCCGCAACTACCAGTGCATCGTCCCGAGCACCTGGAACGCGGGGCCCCGCGACGCGGCAGGCCACCGCGGACCGTACGAGGAGGCGCTGCTCAACACCCCGGTGGCCGACGCGGAGAAGCCGCTGGAGCTGCTCCGGACGGTGCACTCCTTCGATCCCTGCATCGCGTGCGGCGTGCACGTGGTGGACGCCAAGCGGCGCGAGCTGGCGGCGGTGAGGGCGCTGTGAGCACCGCCCTCCATCCGGAGGAGATCGTCCAGATCTACGTGTGGGAGTGGCCCGTCCGCCTCTGCCACTGGCTCATCGCGATCTCCATCACCGTGCTGGCCGCGACGGGGATGTACATGGGCCACCCCTTCATCATGTTCGATGAGGTGGTCCGCCAGCAGTTCCTGATGGGCGTGTTCAAGTACGTCCACTTCCTGTTCGCGATCCTCTTCTCCTGCTCGGTCGTGGCGCGCATCGGGTGGATGTTCACCGGGAACCGGTTCTCGCGGTGGGACAAGTTCATCCCGGTGGCGGCGTCGCGGCGGACGGGGATCGGCAACGCGCTCCGCTTCTACCTCTTCCGGCTCCGGAAGCCGCCGGGGTACGTGGGGCACAACCCGCTGGCGGGGTTCGTGTACGTCGGCGTGTTCCTGCTGTACCTGGTGATGATCACCAGCGGCTTCGCCCTCTACGCCGACATGGCGCACGTGCGGCTGATCCACTGGACCTTCTCGCTCTTCCGGCCGCTGTACGGGTCGCTGCAGACGGCGCGGTTCATCCACCACGGCGTGATGTACCTCTTGCTCGGCTTCGCGGTGCACCACGTGTACTCCGCGATCCTCATGTCGCAGGTGGAGGCGAACGCGACGATGGAGTCCATCTTCTCGGGGTTCAAGTTCGTGAAGAAGGCGGACCTCCTCCATGCGGGCGACTGGCACGGCGCGGCCATCCGGCGCGGGATCAATGTCTGAGCGGACGCCGCTGCTGATCCTCGGGCTGGGGAACATCCTGTGCACCGACGACGGCGTGGGCGCCGTCGCGGTGCACCGGCTGCTGCGGGAATACGACGCACCGGCGGAGGCGCAGGTGCTCGACGGCGGCACGCTGGGACTCTCCCTGCTGCCGCTCCTCGAGGAGGCGGACGCGGCCATCCTGGTGGACGCCATCCGGGGCGAAGGACCGGCAGGCACGCTGGTCCGCATCGAGGGGGAGGAGGTGGCGCCGGCCGTGGCGGCGCGGCTCTCGGTGCACCAGGTCGGGGTAGCGGACCTGCTCGACGGCGCGCGGCTCCTCGGCCGCTGCCCGCCCCGGCTGGTGCTGGTGGGGATCGTGCCTGCAGATTTGGGCCTCGGCATCGCGCTCTCCCCAGTCGTGGCGGCGGGCCTTCCGCGGCTCGTGGCGGCGGTGGTGGAGGAGGCGCGGGCCCTCGGCTTCCCCTTCCAGCCCCGCGAGGCGGATGCGCAGGATCCTGTGCGCGACGCTGACGGCGTCGCTCTGGCTCTCAGGCTGTAGGCTCCGCGACCGCGATCTGCCGGCCGTGTACCGTGCGCTGGAGGTGCCCGTGGAACGCCTGGCGTCCCCCGACGTCCGGCGCCAGGGCCGCGCCCTCTTCCACGAGCACTGCATCATCTGTCATGGGGATGAGGCGAACGGCCAGGGGGTGGCCGCCTCGTACCTCACGCCACCGCCGCGCGACCTCACCAGCGCGGAGTGGCAGGGGCGGAACGACGACCGCCACATCTACTTCATCATCGCCGAGGGACGGCCGGGTACGGCCATGCCCTCTTGGAAGCCGGCCTTTTCCCCCGGCGAGATCTGGAGCGTGGTGGCCTACCTCCGCTCCCTGGGGCCCCTCGAGCCGGCGGGGCAAGAGGGCGCCCCCGCGGGCCCCGCGCCCTCGGCGGGCTCCGGCCCCCGGCGCTGACGGGGCGGGGCGGAAACGGCGAGCGGCGCCGCGAGGCGCCGCTCCCGTCATCCGATCCGCTCGTGCCGCGGCGCGGCGACGTCTAGAGGCCCTTCTCCTCCACCAGCTTGAGGAACTCCGCCGGCGTCTGGATCTCCGCCAGGCGGCGCGGGACGTCCTCCTCCTTCGCGAACTGCGCGATCTTGCCGAGGATCGGCAGGTACTGGTTGGAGACCTCGAGCGGCGGCGCCACGATCAGGAAGAAGAAGTGGGCCGGCTTCTCGTCGATCGCCTTGAACTCGATCCCCTCGGGTTTCCGCCCGAACGCCACCCTCAGCGTGCTGACCACCAGGGAGCGGCAGTGCGGGATGGCGATGCCGCGGCCGATGCCGGTGGAGCCGAGGTTCTCGCGCCGCTGGAGAAGCTTGAGGAGCATCCCCTGCGACTTGTCATCGAGGTGGAGGAGCTCGACCAGCTCGCGGAGGATGTCGTTCTTGGTGCGGCCCTTGAGGGCGAGATTGATGCCCTCTTCGGTGAAGAACTCGCGGAGTTGCATGGCGGGAAAACGTACTGAAGTGCGGCCCGGGGGTCAAACGCGGGCGGGGGCGCGCCGGAGCGCACCCCCGCACGGGGCCTGCCCGCAGCAGACCAACGGTCAGCGCGTCCCTGTCGCCTCAAACACGAGTGAACTTCTCTCCTTTGGCGCCGCAGATGGGGCAAACCAGAGGCGGCTTGCCGAACTCGATGTGGCCGCAGACAGGGCAGAGGTAGAACTCCGAATCCAGGAGGTCCTTGCCCGACTGGACGGCATCGAGCGCGAGCCGATAGAGCTTGGCGTGCACGGCCTCGGCCTGGACGGCGTAGCTGAACATCCGCTTCGCCTTGTGTCCTTCCTGCTCGGCCTGCTGGACCATCGGCGGGTACATGGTGGAGAACTCGTAGGTCTCGCCGTCGATCGCGGCCCGGAGGTTCTCGGCGGTGGAGCCGACGCCGTCGAGCGCCTTGAGGTGGCCCTCGGCGTGAATCCGCTCGGCCTCGGCCGTGGTGCGGAACAGCCGGGCGACGTTCAGGAAGCCGTCCTGCTCGGCCCGCTTGGCGAAGGCGCGGTACTTCTGGTTCGCTTGGCTCTCGCCCGCGAAGGCCTCGGTCAGGTTGGCGTGCGTCGTAGGCACGTGGGGTCTCCCGTGGAGGGGTGAGGACAGGGGTGACCTTGCCGGGTGCCGGCCGCGAGGAACCGCGGCGGCGGCCGGGAAAGCGCGAGCGCCGGGGGCGCACTCCGCGCCCCCGGCGCTCCGGCCTGCAAACTCCATTCCGGAGGCGGGCGACGATGCACCCGCCCGGGCGGGATCAGTTCCCCGGAGGGGGCCGCCGCTGCATGGTGCGGGCCTGTTCCACGTTCCGGTCCCACACCTGCTGCTGCTCGGGCGTGAGCACGGCACGTAGGGAGCTGTCCTGGCCGGCCATCATGGCGCGCCGCTGCTGCATCGCAGCCGGATCCGGCATCTCGCCGGGCGTGAATGCGGGCATCCTGGCGCGAAAAGCCGTTTGGATGGAGTCGAACCGCGCTTGCTGCGTGGGGGTGAGGGTGATGCCGTTGAGCAGCATCTGCATCCGGCGCTGCCCGAAGCCACCTTGGCCGCCGCCCGGGCCGCCGGGGGGCGGGCCCTGGGCGATCGCCGAGGAGGCGGTTGCCGCGATGAGCGCCGCAGCGAGGAACGCGAGACGGACCTTCATGCATCCTCCGAACGTGGTGGTGCGTGGACGTTGAGCCTGTGATACCCCACTTACGGCCCGATGGTGCGGCGCGTTGGAAGCTCCTAGTGCCGCATCGCCAGGTACGCCCCGCTGAAGAACGGAATGAGCCAGAGCGTCCAGACGGCTACGCTGAAGCGGTGGAATTGGGCGATGACCTTCTCCTGTTTGAGCGCGAGCGCCACGGACGCCCAACCGGCGTGGAGCGCCATCAGGAGGATGGCCGCGAGGCCCGTGAGCCCGTGCACGTCCCAGTCGAACTTTCCGGCCATGCGGCCCATGAGGGTCGTGCCGGCGGTGTCGCACGCGAAGCCGATCCAGAAGAAGTACAACTGCCACGGCTGGAGGCGTCCGACGAGCTTCTCGCCCCAGACGCCGATGGAGTAGAGGATGAGCGCCAGGATCATGGCCGCTATCGAGTACGGCAGGAGAACCGGCAGCAAGGCATTCATGCGCACGGCCCAGGGACCTTCGGCGTGATGACTGCACGGGGCGGCGGCGAGACGATGGCCGCAGCGGGGACAAGACCACTTCCCATCACATACGTGCAGCCCCTTGCCCCCGTTGAACTTGCGGTACCCGTCCCAAGCGCCGGGGATCGCGGGCTCCGCACCGATTCCTGGGGGCGCCGGGGCTCATGAAGGAGCCGGCACACTCCATCGCCGGCGACACGCGGGATCGCCGGCCGGAGTCGCCGCGGCTGTTGACCCGTAACCCTCAGCCGGGAACGGTGTTCGCGCATTGTGGAATCGGGGATCTTGCGTTACCATTGTGGGCGATTCCCGCCTCGGCACGCGCACAAGTCCGGGCGACACCACAGAGGGGCCTGCGTCCATGCCGGCCCGATCTGCTGGCGGGGAGCGAGCGGCGGCGGCCTTCAGCGCACGCCGTGGGTGGCATGAGCGACAACACGTAGTCGGCGCGCACGGCTTCACCGGACTCCGATTACGAACTCACAGGGAGTGGCGCAGCCATGCGTACGACGGGCACAGTGAAGTGGTTCAACGACGCGAAGGGCTTCGGCTTCATCACGCCGGAGAATGGTGAGAAGGACTGCTTCGTCCATCACTCGGCGATTCAGGCGACCGGCTTCAAGAGCCTGAAGGAAGGTGAGCGGGTCGAGTTCGACATCGTGCAGGGCCAGAAGGGCCCGGCGGCGGAGAACGTCGTAAAGCTGGGCAGCTGAGCGTTCGCTGAGCTTTCACCGTGCCGGCCGGTCCGCCGCGAAGCGGGCCGGCCGCACGCATTGTAGGGAAGGGACACCTGATGATAGAAGTCACGCTGTCGGATACTGACCGGGTCGAATTCGCCTTGAAGGCCTTCCGCCGAAAGGTCCAGAAGTCCGGGATCCTCAAGGAGGTCCGGCAGCGCCGCTGTTACGTCAAGCCGAGCCTCGCCCGCCGTCTGAAGGCCGCCGCCGCCAGGCGCCGCGGCCGCCGCAAGCTCCGCAGCCGGTCCAGCGACTGACCCAGCTCCTCCGGGACGCATTCTGACGTCGTAGCGCAGCCTCGGGCCGAGGGACAACTCTCCGGCCCGGCGCACGCGCCCCTCCTCCCCTCTAGCGGAACGCGCGCGACGCCTCGTCGAGCCGCTTCAGCTCGGCGGGTTCGAGGCGCACGTCCGCGGCGGTGGCGTTCTCCCGGGCCTGCTCCACGCCCGTGGCGCCGGGGATGGCCACCACCGTGTCGCCGTGGGACTCCAGGAGCCACGCGAGCGCGACCTGCGCGCTGGTGGCGCCGTGCGCCGCCGCGACCTGCTCCAGCGCCGCCACCACCGGCCGGCTCTTCTCCAGGCCACTCCGCCGGAAGTCGCCGAGCCACTTCCGCGGGCCCGGCCGCGTGCGGATCAGCTCCGGATCGCGGTGGAACTTGCCGGTGAGCACCCCCTGCGCCAGCGGGGAGTACGCGATGATGGTGATTCCCAGCTCCTTGGCGGCGTCGAGCACACCGTTGGCCTCGATCCCGCGGTGCAGCAGGCTGTAGCGCACCTGGTTGGACACGAGGGGGATGCCCCGCGCCGCCAGCGCGCGGTGCGAGGCCCTCATACGTCGTGCGGAGAAGTTGCTGACGCCGATCGTGCGGATGCGGCCCGCCTCCACCAGCTCGGCCATCGCGGCCATCTGGGACGCGACGGTGGCGATGGCGATCGGCTGGTGGATCTGGTAGAGGTCGATGCCGAAGGGCGCGAGGTGCGCCAGCCGCTCGCCGATGGTGCTGCGGATGCTGGCCGAAGTGCGGAAGGCGGGGAACCACTTGGTCGCCACCACCACGTCGCCGGGGCGCTTGCCCGCGGCAAGGAGCGCGCGGGAGAGCGCGGCCTCGGAGTGACCGGCCCCGTACATCTCGGCGGTGTCGAACCAGGTGACGCCGCCGGCGAGGCTCCTGGCGACGATGGCGTTCTCGCTCTCGGGGGGGATTGTGGGCCAGTAGCTGCCGCCGAGCCCGGCGCCCTCGGAGAACTGCCAGCAGCCGAGGCCGATGGGGGAGATGGCGATGGGCGACCGGCCCAGGGGACGCAGCGTGCTCGCGCGAAGGCTCTCCCTTCGGAACGTCCCGGCTAGTGGCGCGAGCGCCTGCCGCCGGGGTGGAGGCGGTGGAGCCGGGGCGAGCCCGGCTTCTCGGCCGGGGGCGCGGGGGCTTCGGATGCC
>JBEKGT010000013.1:0-15740 GCA_050012655.1 Gemmatimonadales bacterium
CGCCCTCCTCGCCTACACGCCCGACCCCACGCGCCCTGCCGTCAACGCGCTGCCGGTGCTCGTGGCCGGCGCCGGCGGCCTCGCAGCCGGCGGCATCGTCGCCTGGGCCCTCGCGCGCACCGCGGGCAACCCCCTGCGCCGCGCCGCGCTCGCTATGATGGGCGTGATGGGCACCGCGGTGGTCGGCGCTCTCACCGTCCCCGCACACGGATTCGCCGGCGCCTGGGGCCTCGGCGTTCTCTTCGCCCTCTGCCTCGCCGCCATCGCCCTCGTATGGCGGGCCCTGCTCAGCGCCCCGCGCCCGTGACGGCCGTGAGCGCGAACCGCCGCGTCACCTCGATCACCACCGTCACGTCCATCACCTCCGTCACCTCGATCACCTCCTCGCCGTGAGCCGCACCCTCTCCGTCGCGGATCTCGGTACGGTCCCCTACGGCGACGCCCTCTCCCTCCAGCGCCGCCTCGCCGACGACCGCCTGGCCGGCCGCCAACGCTCCGACCTCCTCCTCCTCCTCGAGCACCCGCCGGTCGTCACCCTCGGCCGCGGGACGCGCGAAACAAGCCTCCCCCTGGATCCGGAGTCGCTGCGGCGCCGCGGCATCGAGGTGTTCGAAGTCGAGCGCGGCGGCGACGTGACGTACCACGGGCCGGGCCAGCTCGTCGGCTACCCAATCTTCGACCTGCGCGAACACCGCGAGGACCTGCACTGGTACCTGAGGCAGCTGGAGGAGGCGCTGATCGTCGGTTTGGCGGGCTTCGGCATCGCGGGAGAACGGAACGCCGGCTACACCGGGGTGTGGACCAAGGGGCGGAAGATCGCGAGCATCGGCGTCCACGCGAAACAGTGGGTGACGTGGCACGGCTTCGCCCTCAACGTCACGACCGAGCTCTCGGCCTTCGACCTCATCATCCCGTGCGGGATCCCGGGCGTGGTCATGACGAGCGTGGCGAAGGAGTTGGCGGGCGAAGGGGTGTCGCCGGCCGGCGACGGGGCCGCGCTGGGCCGGACGGTGCGAGCGGCCGTCGTCGCCGCGGTCGTGAGCACCTTCGGCTTCGAGCGGGCCGAAAGCCTGGCCCGAGTGCCTTAGAGCCCGGCGAAGCCCGATCGCGCCGTCTGTCTTGACGAGACCCTGAAAAGGAGGGACGCGAGCAGGGCGTCGGTGGTTGAGGCCGGTGCCCCACTCGCGTCTACTGCTGTGGGAAGGTCGAGACCCGCGGCTGCGATCGCGAATCCGACCGAAGGAATGCGTTAGTATAGACGCCCCAACCCCCAGAAAAGTTGCATCCGCAACTGGGATTCGTTGGACTGTCCTCTCCAAGGGTCGGTCTATGGCGTCCGGATGGCGAGGCAGACCATCACCAGCAGAAGGCCGACAGCCACCCAGACAACGGAGCCGAGCGGCTGAACGAGTGCAAAAGCCGCAGTCGCCGCCACGAACGGGTATCCGGCCACGACCCGCACCAGGCGGCGGCGGAACTCGACCCCATCCACCCTCAGCCAGTCCCTCCCGAGCGCCACGGCGCGCTGCGCCACGAGGGCCGACACCCCCCACAAGATGATCGCCCCAAGGCCGAGCGCCGCCCAGCGGCCGCTCTCCGGCTCTCCAAGGCGATCGTACAGCGCAGCGAGCGGCCCACCCCCTCTCCTGAGACCGGCGGCGAGCACGAGTAGTGGGAGCCGCAGCCAGGCGAACGCGAACGCCTCGAAGGCGAGGGCCCTCAGCCAGCCGGGGGCAGCGAGCGCCTCGGCGAGGACGTGGGCGGCTCCACCCGCCGCCAGGCCCACCAAAGGCCCGGAGAGGAGGAACACCGCCCAGCTACCCGGGCCGTGGAGCCCCTCCAGGCCCTGCCGGACCGCCGGGAGGCCGAACGGCGGCGTGAGCGCCACCCCCAGCCAGGGGAATCCGACGGCGGCGCCGGCTCCCCCCTGCACCAGCGCCTCGAGCGCGAAGAGGAGCCAGCCGGAGGCGGCGCCGGCCACGACGAAGAGGGCACCGAGCAGTGGGGCGGAGAGGGGTTCTCGCTGAGGCACGGCCAATTGTAGGGCCGCGACCGAACGGCGCCAAGCTCGCGCCGCTACTGCTGGTGGAATACGACTGTTTCAGTCGATATTTTGAGGCATGGACTCGAAGCCGATGGACGTGCGGACGAAGGACAAGCAGCGCCTGCCCCCCGGACAGATCGAGACGGTCAAGTGGCCGGTGCTCCACTACGGGAACGTGCCGCGGGTGGACGTGTCGCGATGGTCGTTCCGCGTGTTCGGCGAGGTGGAGCGCCCCTTCGAGATCTCGTGGCAGGAGTTCAGCGCGCTGGAGCGGCGCGACGTCCTGTGCGACATCCACTGCGTCACGCACTGGTCGCGCTACGACAACGTCTTCACGGGCGTCCCCGTGCAGCTTCTCCTGGAGCGCGCGGTGGTGCGGCCTGGCGCGACGCACGCGCTGGTGCACGCGGAGCAGGACTTCACCACCAATCTGCCGCTCGCGGACCTGCTCAAGCCGGAGAACCTGGTGGCGACACATCACGGCGGAGAGCCGCTCTCCGCGGAGCACGGGGGGCCGGCGCGGCTCCTGGTGCCGCACCTCTACTTCTGGAAGTCGGCGAAGTGGGTGCGCGGGATCGAGCTGATGGACGGGGACTTCCCCGGCTTCTGGGAGCAGAACGGGTATCACATGCGCGGCGACCCGTGGACGGAGGAGCGGTACGGGAGGCCGGATCCGGCGCGGATGAGGCGCGGGCCGAGGAAGTAGCCCTCCGCACGCGCTGGGCTGCTGCGCCTGTCCCGATCGCCTGGAAGCAGGTGCGAAGCACTCCAGTGCCAAGTAGTGTAGAGACGCGCAGACGCACAGTGGTGTGAAGCGACTCGGTGATCGGTCTGCTCCGAACCGATGGTGTGGGCTGGTGTCCAGGACCGTGTCGGGCGCTAGCCCACCATGGCGCCCGGGACGGACGGGAACCGGGCCCTGCCGAGCGCGCGACGGACCGCGCCGCACCGCCGAATCCGGGTACCGGTCGCCACGTCGCCCGCTGCTACCGTCGCCCCATGGGCTCGCACCGGACGCTCAAGGCCTGGCAGCATGCCAAGATCCTGGCGGTGGACTGCGCCAAGGCGGCGCGGCGCTTCCCTCCCGAAGAACAGGTGGCACTCGCCGATCAATTGCGTCGCGCCGCGTACGGGGCCGCTCTCAACATCGCCGAGGGGGCCGGGAGGAAGGGGAGTCGCGAGTACCGGCGGTTCCTCGACTGCGCCCGCTCGTCCCTCGACGAGGTCGAGGCCATCCTGGAGATCGCCAAGGAGCTCGGCTATCTGGAGCTGACCGTCTTCGCCCGGCTCGAAGCCCGACGCGACGAGGCGGCGAAGACGCTCTTCGGCCTGCTCCGCGCCGTCTCGGTCGCCGCAACGACGAGTGCCAAGTAGCGGAACGCCACTTGGCACCTGTCCCTTCGCACTACTTGTCACTTCCCGCTTGGCACCACTTCGCGTGTGCGCGTCTGCACACTACTGCGCACTACGCACTGCCCACTTCGAGTGGTCAGTGCACAGGACCTAGCTCGCCCCTCCCATCAGCTCCATCCATCGCGCGAACAGCCGGATCCCCTTCCATAGCTGGTCGAGATTCAGCTTCTCGTTCGGCCCGTGCAGGCCGTCGTCGGGGAGGCCGATGCCGGCGAGGAGCACCGGCGCCTCGCGCTGCCGCAGGAGCGGCACGATCGGGATCGAGCCGCCGCTGCGGATCGGCGCGATGCCGCGCGTCCAGATCTCCCGGCACGCCTGGTCGAGAAGGGCGAAGGGGCGCGAGCCGAGCGGCGTCATCACCGGGTCGCCGTAGGCGTGGATGGTCACGCTGACGTCGGCGTACTTCGGCGCGAGCTTCTTCACCGCCTTCACGAGGAGCGCCGCCACCTCCTTGCCCCGCTGATCGGGCACGAGCCGGAGCGTGACCTTCGCCGTCGCTTCCGCGGGGATCACCGTCTTCACGCCGGCGCCCTGATAGCCGCCCACGATGCCGTGCACCTCGAAGGTGGGGCGCGACCACACCCGCTCCAGGAAGAGGAAGCCCTTCTCCCCCGTGAGCGCCTTGGCGCCCGCTTCCTTGCGGAACGCGGCTTCGCGGATCGGCAGCGCCTTCCAGGCCTTGAGCTCCTTCGCCGTGGGCTTCTTGACCCGCGTGTAGAGACCGGGGATGTGGATCTTCCCGTCCGCCGTCTTGAGCTTCTCGAGGAGATGCCAGAGGGTCTCGATGGCGTTGGGCACCGCGCCGCCGTAGAGGCCGCTGTGCAGGTCCTTCTCCAGCGTGCGCACGCGGATCTCCGCCTGCACGAGCCCGCGGAGCCCCGCGTCCACGCTCGGCCAGCCGGGCGCGACCATGTTGACGTCAGGTACGAGGACCGCGTCGGCCTTGGTGCGGTCGGGTTCGGCCGTGAGGAACTTCGTGAGGCCGCCCGAGCCGACCTCCTCCTCGCCCTCGATCAGGAACCGGACGTTGACCGGCAGGTGGCCGCGGGTCCGGAGCAGCGCCTCCACCGCCGAGACGACGCAGAAGACCTGGCCCTTGTCGTCCGCGGTGCCGCGCGCGTAGAGCTTGCCGTCGCGGACCGTCGGCTCGAAGGGCGGCGTGACCCACTCGCCGAGGGGGTCCGGCGGCTGCACGTCGTAGTGGCCGTAGCAGAGCACCGTCGGCTTGCCGCGGGCCTCGGGGCCGACGGACCAGAGCATCGGGTGCCCGTCGGTCTCGATGGTCTCGTTGTGGAAGCCGAGGCGCGCGAGGCGGTCCGCGATCCAGTGGTGGGCGCGGCGGCAGTCGTCCTTGTGCGCGGGCTGCGTGCTGATGCTGGGGATGCGGAGCCAGACATTGAGGTCGGCGAGGAGGCGCTGCTGCTCGCGGGCGACCCAGGTGGTGAGCGTCGTATCCATGCCCTCGTCCGTGGAAGAGTGCGTCCTGCACAGCGCTGGTAACGTACCGGGTCCGGCCGGTCCGCCGCTACCCGCACGACCACTCGGCGCCCTTGACACCCTCACGCCCCTTTCCGAGTGAGGATATCTTCTTTCCATCCATGCGTCGCACGTCGTCATTCGCCGTCTTCCGGTTCGACCCGGGAGAGCAGGATCTCGCCAAGCCCCGCTGGCTGGCCCGTGAGGGCAAGGTCGCCGAGGCGGAGGACGAGTACCGCCGGACCCTCGGCAGCAACCCGGACCTCTACACGGGTTGGCTGGAACTCTTCGAGCTGCTCCGGCGCGGCGGACGCCACCAGGACGGGCTCGATCTCGCGGACGCGGCGGAGCGCCACTGGGGTCCGGACGCGGCGATGCCGCACACGCTGCGCGGCGCCGCGCTGGTGGAGCTGGGGAGGCTGGGCGATGGGATCGCCGCGCTCCAGAAAGCCATCGGCGCCGACGACGCGTTCGCGCTGGCGTGGCACGAGTACGGCTACGCCTCGTACCGCGCCGGCCACCACAGCGAGGCGCTCCTGGCGCTCGACCGCGCGTTCGCGCTCGAACCCCACACCGACACGCTGATGCTGCGGGGCCGCATCCTGCGCGAGGGCGGCCGCTACGACGCCGCGGAGGTGGCCTTCCAGGGCGCGCTCCAGTCCACAGAGCACGACGTGCCGCGCCGTGAGGCGGAGAGGGAGATCGCGGCGACCCGGCGTGCCGCGGCGCTGGGCGGAAGGCGGCCCCGGGAGTTCACGGCGCGGGAGCAGTGGTTCGCGCGGAGCGGCGGCGTCCTTCTCACGGCCGCCGGCCCCGCGGCGCCGCCGGCCGACACGGCCGCCCTCGCGGTGGGAGGCCTGGTCGCTCTCTCAGGGGCGCTCGACTGGCGCCCCGCCGCCGTCGCCGGCGCGACCGCAGGCGACGAGGAACTGGCGCGGACGGTGGCGGACGCGCTCGGCGTGCAGCTGCTGGGCGCCGCCGAACTCGACCCTGCCGACCGCCCGCTGGTGGTGACGGTGGTGAACGACGGCCGCGAAGGGTGGGGGAAGCAGCTGGACCGGCTGGCGCGCTGGCGGAGCGGCTTCGCCTTCGCGCTCTACGAGCCGGAAGGGGCCGCCGAGCCCGCCGACGTGACGGGCGTGGGGACGGAGCCCGCGGAGCACGAACGAACCTGGGTGCTCGACGCCCTCAGGGGCACCTGCCCGGCCGCCGCACCGGCCGATCCGGAGGCCCTGGCCCTCGCCCGGCAGCCCCTCGCCGCGTGGCAGATGCGGGCCGCGCCGCCAGCGCCCCGCTGACGGCCAGTCCGCTCCGCCGCTAGCGGCCCCGCTCTCCCGTCACCGCCGTCCAGGGATCGCCGCCGCCGGCCACCTTCGCCGCCACGTCGGCCACCACCGCGCGCAGCGCGCCCTTGTGTGCGGCGAACACGCGGTCGAATCCCTCGAGACCGGTGAGGTAGAAGCGCTGGGCCAGCACCGACGCGTTGTTGAGCGGGCGCTCGGCGAGCGCGGCGCCGCTCATCGTCTCCAGGCCCCGGCCCACCGGCCCCGCCAGCTGCGCCTGTGCCTCCCGGAAGATCCGCTGCCGTTCCTCCCTCAGCGACGGACCCGCAATACCCGGCGCGTACAGCGCGTCGAGGCGCGCCGCCAGGTCCGCGTAGAAGCGGCCGAGGCGCACTTCATCCCGCCACCGCGCGGCCGCGCGGTCGGCGTTGCGCCGCTCGCCCCGCGACCGGAAGAACGCCTCGGCCCCCCGGTAGCCCACGAAGTTCGCGAATGACTCGTTGAACGGCACGAAACCCGCGACCCAGACAGTATTGTGCAGGATCTCGTGGATCACGGTCGCAGCGAGTTCCACCGAGTCGTCCCGCAGGACGGTCGAGAGGAGCGGGTCGTTGAACCAGCCCAGCGTGGAGAAGGCGCCCGAGGGGCGGATGTAGGTGTCCATCCCGATGTGCTCGAGCCGCCGCGCCTCCTCGGCCGCCTTGTCGAGGCTGAAGAACCCCTTGTACGGCACCTGCCCGACGACGGGGTAGCTCCAGAGGAACTCGGCGAGACGGTCGTAGCGGCTCGCGGTCAGGACGACGACCAGCGTGTCCCGGTCCACGCGGGCGAAGGTGGTGAACGTCGCGCCCGCCCGGAGGCCCAGCGAGTCCGCGGCGAACGCCCTCGCCGCCAGCACCAGCTGGAGCTTCGCGCGCGTCACGGCGTCCGTCGCGGTGTCCGCCACGAGCCGCGCGATGGGCTTCCGGCGGAGCAGGATGCGCCCTTCCTCGTAGCCCGCGCGCACGACGTAGCGCACGTCGTCGCTCACGTACCACGCCGCGGCGGTCGCGAAGACAAGCAGGCCGACCAGGACCACGACGGCCCGCCGGACGCTCCGGAAGGTGATTCGCCGCTTCACCACACCCACCCCACCGTCATGCGGTGCAGCCCGTCGCCCAGGACGTTGGTGCCCTGGTAGGCGTAGTCGAGCCGCAGGTCGTGGAAGACCAGCCCTCCACCGAACACCGGCGACCGCAGGTCGGTCGCACCCCGCCCCGCGAGGACCCCCATCCGCCCGAGGATCCCCACGCCGCGGCTCACCACGCCCCCCTCGAAGCCAAAGATCCAGTAGTGGTGGCTGGCCGCCGGCGCAACCCACTCGGTGGTGGTGAGGAGGCGCGCCGTGCCCTGCGGGTCGATGAAGTTGATCGTGAACCCCACCCGCGTCGCGTGCGGGAGCGGCGCGCGCGCCGACGTCCCGCCGTGCACCGCGCTCCCGACGTTCTGCACCACCACGCCCAGCGCCGCGATGTCGAAGAACGCCGCGGCGATCCCCACGTCCGCGCCGAACGCGGAGGCGTTGTCGGATGGGGCGTCGCCGGTGCCGATGTGCTCGCGGAGCGCCTTGAAGCTCACGCCGGCCGAGAGGAAGCCGTGCCGGTAGGTGAGCGTCCCGACGCCCAGTGCGTCGTAGGCGCCGATAGTGGCACCGGTGGCGAGGCCCCGGTCGCCGCCGAAGGCGGGGTCGGGGACGTACGCGCTGTCGCTCCCAAAGTCGAGGATGTGGATGCCGAACCCGATGTCGAGCTTGCTGATGCGCACCGCCAGCGCCGCGCTCGCCAGCCAGCTGTCCACCAGGTACCGCTCGTAGCTCACCGAGAGCGCCGTGCCCTTGATCAGCGCGAGCCCCGCCGGGTTCCCGAATACGGACCCCGCGTCGCCGAGCAGGGCCGCGGACGCGCCCCCCATCGCCATCGAGCGCGCGGTGGCCGGCATGTCCAGCAGAATCCCGCCCGTCGTCCCCTGCGCGCGCGCCCCCGCCGCTCCGGCGATGAGGAGCCCTGGGATCAGCAGCGCGCCGAGCGGCCGCATCGTCTTGGTCCTACTGCAGGCGGACGACCGCAAGCTGGGCGCCCGCACCCGCGGGGAACGACGTGCCACCCGCCCGGAACGCGAGGGCGAAGCCCGCGGCGTTCGCCGCCTGCGTGACCACCACGTAGCTCCCGCTCCCCGACCGCAGCGTCCCCGAGAGCGATACCGTGCTCCCGGTCGCCGCGGCCGGTACGAGCGGGAACGGGTATGGGAAGTCCTGTTGGTCCTGGCTGTAGAGGCTCGCGAACGTGGTCCGGAAGTGCCACGAGTCATACTTCAGTTCGTTCGGCGGCGTGAAGCCGGGGAGGTCCGAGGCGTACAGCGCGAGCGCCCACCGCCCGAGGAGCGTCTCGAACGCGGTGCCGGTCGCCTGCGCGACGTTCGCCGCGCCCAGGAGCGACGTGTTCACGAGCGTATGGGCCGTCGAGGGGCCGAAGCGGTCCATCAGGTAGCGGACGAACAGCCACCCGCCCCCGCGCTGGGCCAGGGTGGCCGCCCCCGTGTCGCCCACCAACGCGGCCGCGCTCGGGGCCTCGAGGTACTGGCCCGCGTTGTAGAAGTCACCGATGTAGAACTGCGACGCCGTGGTGTCGTTGCCGAGGCTGTCGTAGTGCAGGCCCCCGAGCTCCTCGGCCAGGTGCGAGAGCGCCTCGTTGAGCCACAGCACCTCGGTGTCGCCGCCGCGCACCAGCACGTGCTGGTTGAACGAGATCATGTGCTGGAACTCGTGGATGAACGTGACCGCGACCATCCGCCGCACCATCGAGACGCTGTAGGCGCACGACACGCTGCCGGCCGGGTCCGGCACGAAGCCGTAGAAGATCTCGCCGCTGTTGTACGAGGCGCGGTAGATGGGGTCGATGTCGGCGCCGAAGAAGAACCCGGTGACGAACGACGTCTGGCAATCGGTCTTGTTGACGAGACTGTTGACCTGCGGCGTGAGGAGGATGATCACGACGCCGTTGCTGTCGATGTCCGACTCGGCACCGAAGGCGTTGTGGTCAACGGCGTAGAGGTGGGTCTCGAACTGCCCCGCCAGCTGCTGCAGGTCGCTGGCGGTGAATCCCCCCGCCGGGACGGTGTCGTCGAGGTACAGCGCCGCGTGGGCCCCGACGATCTGCGCAGTCGCCACCACGTTCTTGAGGGTCGCGCAGTCGAGGTCCCCGCAGACCCGGAAGGTGCGCTTCGTGCCCACGACCGGCGGAATGATGGTCGCCGGCGCGCGCGGCACGCCCGCGGCGGCGGACGGGGCAGTGCGCGCGAGCGCGGCGCGGGACGTCGCGGCGAGCCTCGCCTCGGCGCGGCGCAGGTTGTCGTGGAAGCGCTGCGCGGGGGAGAGCGCCGCGATCCGGGCCTCCGGCGGCGGGGCCGCCAGCGGCGCCGCGAGGCTCCCGGCGAGGGTGAAGGCACCGCTCACGTCGGGCGTGGGGGTGGCGAACTGCGCCACGATCAGGTACTTGGCCCCGCCCGCGCCCGCCGCCGGGAACCGGAACGCGCCGGGCACGCCGCTCCCCGAGTAGAGCGCGAACTCGGCCGCGCCCAACGACACGGTGGTCACCGTACCGCCGGTGGGGCCGGTGCTGTCGCTGCACGAGGCGAGGGCCAGCGCGAGCACGGCGGCGAGGGCACACGCCATGCCGCCCGGACCGGGGAGGCGAACCGGGAGTCGGGTCATGATGGCCCAACGGTCGCGGCCCCGTGGCGGCATGTCAAGGACGCCGCTCCCCGTCTTTGACAGCCCTCCGGGCCGCCGCTAGCTTGCCCGGTTGCATGGCCTTCGTCCATCTCCATACCCACTCCGAATACTCGCTCCTCGACGGCGCCAACCGGATCCCCGATCTGGTGAAACGGGTCAAGGCGCTCGGGATGGACAGCGTCGCCGTCACCGACCACGGGAACCTCTTCGGCGCCTGGGCCTTCCATAGCGAGGCGCGGCACGCCGGCATCAGGCCCATCCTGGGCTTCGAGGCGTACGTCGCCTTCGGGCCGCGCCAGGCCCGCGAGCGGCCGGCCGACGCCCCGGCGCACTACGCGCACCTCGTCCTCCTGGCGAAGGACCGCGAAGGGTACCACAACCTCGCGAAGCTGACCTCCATCGGGTACGTCGAGGGCTTCTACCGCAAGCCGCGCGTCGACCGCGAGGTGCTGCAGCGGCATGCGGGGGGGCTGGTGTGCCTCTCGGCGTGCCTCACGGGCGAGGTGGCGCTGTGGCTGCGCGCCGGCGCGTACGAGAAGGCGCGCGAGGCGGCCGCATGGCACGCACGCATCTTCGGGAGCGGGAACTACTGGCTCGAGGTGCAGGAGCACGGCATCGCGGAGGAGAAGACCGTCCAGGAGGGCGTCTTCCGCCTCGCGCAGGAGCTGGGGCTGGGCGTCGTGGCCACGAACGACGCGCACTACCTCCGGCGCGAGGACGCGGCCGCGCACGACGTCCTCCTCGCGATCGAGACGGGCCGCGACCTCGACGATCCCAAGCGGTTCCGCTTCGAGGGCACCGAGAGCTTCGTGAAGTCGGAGGAGGAGATGCGGCGCCTCTTCCCCGACCGGGACGATCTCTTCGCCAACACCCAGGCCATCGCCGACCGCTGCGAGTTTGACTTCGAGAAGCGGTTCTTCCTCCCCGAGTTCCCGCGGCCGGCCGAGTACGCGAGCGACAACGACCTCCTCGTGGCCCTCGCGGAGGCGGGGGCGAAGCGCCGCTACGGGGATCCGCTCCCCGACGCCGCACGCCAGCGCCTCGACTACGAACTGGGCGTCATCACGGCGGTCGGCTACGCCGGCTACTTCCTCATCGTCGAGGACTTCATCCGCTGGGCGCGCGGGCACGGCATCGCGGTGGGCCCGGGGCGCGGTTCCGCCGCGGGGTCGCTCGTCTCCTACGCCGTCGGCATCACCAGCGTGGACCCGCTGAAGTACGACCTCCTCTTCGAGCGGTTCCTGAACCCCGAGCGCATCTCCCCGCCCGACATCGATGTGGACTTCTGCGAGGAGCGGCGCGGCGAGGTGATCGAGTACGTGCGCGAGCGCTACGGCCGCGCGTCGGTGGGGCAGATCGTCGCCTACGGCACGATGAAGGCGCGCGCGGCGGTCAAGGACGTGGCCCGCGTCCTCAAGGTGCCCCCCGGGGAGGCCGACCGGCTGACCAAGCTGATCCCCAGCGGGCCGAACTTCGCGATGACCCTCGCCGAGGCGGCGGAGAAGGTCCCGGAGCTGCGGGACCTCGTGGCGCAGAACCCCGTCTACCAGCGGATCGTCGCCTTCGGCAGCGCGATCGAGGGGCTCTCGCGGCACCTCTCGGTGCACGCTGCCGGCGTGGTGATCGCCCCTGGGCCGCTCACCGACTACGTGCCGGTGTGCACCCTCCCGACGAAGGGCGCGGGCGCGGCGGCGAGCGGCGAGGACGCCATCGTCACGCAGTACGACATGGTGGGGCTCGAGAAGGTCGGGATGCTGAAGATGGACTTCCTCGGCCTCACGACCCTCACCGTGCTGCAGCGGGCGGTGGAGACGATCCGCGCGCGCCAGGGCGTCACGGTGGACCTCGACGCACTCGACATGGAGGACCCCGCGGTCTACGCGCTGCTGCGCGCGGGGCGGACGGCCGGGGTGTTCCAGTTCGAGTCGAGCCTCGCGACCGACGCGCTCCGCCAGATGCGCTGCGACCGCTTCGACGACCTCGTCGCGACGAACGCGCTGGTGCGCCCGGGCCCGCTCGACAGCGGGATGCACCTCGTCTACATCCGGCGCAAGCGCGGCGAGGAGCCGGTGCGCTACGCCCTGCCGGAGCTGCGCGAGATCCTGGAGCCGACCTACGGCGTCATCGTCTACCAGGAGCAGGTGATGCGCATCGCGAACGTCCTCGCGGGCTACTCGCTCGCCGAGGCGGACGTGCTGCGCAAGGCGGTGGGGAAGAAGAACGTCGAGCTGATCCGCGCCGACCTGGAGCGCTTCGTGGCGCGGTGCATCGAGCGCGGCCACAAGCGGAAGGTGGTCGAGGAGCTGGCCAAGCAGATCGAGACCTTCGGGCGCTACGGCTTCAACAAGTCGCACTCGGTCGCCTACTCGGTCCTCTCGTACCAGACCGCCTGGCTGAAGACGCACTACCCCGCCGAGTTCATGGGGGCGCTCCTCTCGTCGGAGATCGGCGACACCAAGAAGGTGGTCACCTACATCGCGGAGTGCCGCGAGCTCGGCATCAAGGTCCTGCCCCCCGACGTGAACGCCTCCGGCTATCACTTCACGGTGGTGGGCGACCGCGAGCTGCGGTTCGGGCTTGGCGCAGTGAAGAACGTCGGCCGAAGCGCCATCGACGCGGTGCTCGCGGCGCGCGCGAGCGGCCCCTTCACCGGCCTGCGCGACCTCGCCGGGCGGGTGGACCACCGTCACGCCAACAAGCGGGTCCTGGAGGCGCTGGTCGCGTCGGGCGCCTGCGACCGCCTCGGGGGCCATCGTGCCCAGCTCTTCGCCGCCATCGACAGCGTGGTGGCGGAGGCGGGCATCGTGCAGGCGGAGCACGCCGCCGGCCAGGCCACCCTCTTCGGCGGCCCGGCCGCGGCGGCCCACCCCCCTGCGCCCTTGCCGCAGGTCGCCGAGTGGTCCGAGGCGGAGCGGCTTGCGCGGGAGAAGGAACTGGTGGGATTCTTCGTCTCCGGCCACCCCCTCACCCGGTTCGCCGCGGAGGTGCAGGCCCTCGGCACCCATACCACCGCGGACCTCGGCCGCTGGGTGGAAGGGCAGCTCGCGGTCGCGGCGGTGGTGACGGCCGTGAAGCGCCAGATCGCGCGCCGCAGCGGGGCCGAGTGGGCGCGGCTGGTGGTGGAGGACTTCGTCGGCTCGGCCGAGGTGATCGTCTTCCCCGAGGCGTGGGCGAAGCTCTCCAAGGTGATCGTCCCCGACGGGGCGTACCTCCTCCTCGGCGGCTACTCGCCGCGCGACCGGCAGGAGCAAGAGGCCCGGCTGGTGGTCGAGGACGCGCAGCCGCTGGCCGACGTCGCGGCGAGCGGGCGGCTCGGCCTGGCGCTGCGCTTCGCGGGCGAGGAAGGGCCGGGCGGAGACGCCGCCCGCGCGGTGGCCGCGCTATGCCGCGCCCATCCCGGCGCGGCGCCACTGTTCCTGGAGTGGCCGGCCGAGCACAACGGGGGCGCCGCGCGATTCCGGTCGCGGAGCCTTCGCGTCGCCCTGGACGAGGAGCTGCTCGTGGCGCTGCGCGACCTGCTCGGCGCCGACGCCGTGAGCCTGGTGAAAGCGAGGTAGCGCGTGGCATCGTACGCCCTGGACTTCGAGAAGCCGATCGCGGAGCTCGAGCGCCAGATCGACGAGCTGAAGCGGCTGGCGACGGACCGCGAGCTCGACGTGCAGCGGGAGATCGCGCCCCTCGCCGAGAAGCTGGCCCTTCTGCGGTCGGACATCTACCGGAACCTCACGCCCTACCAGCGCGTGCAGGTCGCGCGGCATCCGCGCCGGCCGTACACCCTCGACTATCTGCACAGCGTCTTCTCCGACTTCATCGAGCTGCACGGCGACCGGCTCTTCCGCGACGACCCCGCGATCGTGGGCGGGCTGGCGCGGCTCGACGGCCAGAGCGTGGTCGTGATCGGCCAGCAGAAGGGCCGCGACACCAAGGACAACCTGCGCCGCAACTTCGGGATGCCGCACCCCGAGGGGTACCGCAAGGCGCTGCGGCTGATGAAGCTCGCCGAGCGCTTCGGGCTCCCCGTCGTGACCCTCATCGACACCCCCGGCGCCTTCCCGGGCCTCGGCGCGGAGGAGCGCGGCCAGGCGGAGGCGATCGCGCGGAACATCGAGGAGATGGCCGTGCTGCGCACGCCCATCGTCGCCGTGATCATCGGCGAAGGGGGCTCGGGCGGCGCGCTCGCCATCGCCGTCGGCGACCGCGTGCTGATCCTCGAGAACGCCGTCTACTCCGTCATCTCCCCCGAGGGGTGCGCCGCCATCCTGTGGCGCGACGCCTCGCTCCGGGAGCGCGCCGCCGAGTCCCTCCGCCTGACCGCCCCGGACCTCTTGGCCCTCGGCGTCGTGGACGAGATCATCCCCGAGCCCGCCGGCGGCGCGCATGCCGACCCCGATGGGGCCGCCCTCGCGCTCGCCCCGGTCCTCAAGCGCCATCTCGCGGAGCTGGTGCGGGTGCGGCCCGAGAAGCTGGTCCGCCGCCGCGCCGAGAAGTACCTGCGGATGGGGAAGTTCGAGGAAGCATAGGCGTGCCGCAGTTCGTCGAGGTGCGGTTCAAGGGGAACCGCCGGGACTTCTACGAGTGGCACGACAGCGAGCCGCTCCGCGAACGCGAGGCCGTCATCGTCGAGACGGACCGCGGGCTCGACCTGGGCCGCGTGGGCGCCATCGGCCAGGTCGCGCAGACGAAGTGCGAGCGGTGCGGCGCGTGCGGGCTGGCGGAGTCGGCGCGCGGGGCGCGGTCGGCGGGGCGCGAGGCGGACGGCGACGCCGAAGCGTCGGGGACCGTGGTTGCCTCGGCCGACGACGGGAACGGCACCGCCCCCGCCGCGCCGGCGGGGAGCGGCGGGGTGCGGCGGGTGGTGCGCCGGGCGTCCGCCGCCGACGAGCGCCTTGGCGATGAGCTACGCCGCGGCGATGAGGACGTGCGGCGCCGGGTCCGCGAGCGGTCGGCGGCCCACAAGCTGCAGATGAAGGTCTCCGACACCGAATGGCAGTGGGACCGGAAGAAGCTCACCGTCTACTTCACCGCCGAGAAGCGCGTCGATTTTCGGAACCTCGTGCGGGACCTGGCGACGCAGTTCCGGACGCGGATCGAGCTCCGCCAGATCGGCGTCCGCGACGAGGCGGTCCGCCTCGACGGCATCGGGCGCTGCGGCCGCCGGCTCTGCTCCGCCAGCTTCCTCACCGAGATCCGGCCGATCGGCCTCCAGATCGCGAAGGACCAGCACCTCAGCCTCAATCCCACCCAGATCTCCGGCCCCTGCGGACGCCTCCTCTGCTGCCTGCGCTTCGAGCACGAGTTCTATGTGCAGGCGCGCAAGCGCTTCCCCAAGGAAGGGAAGATCGTGCAGACGGGCCGCGGCGCCGAGAAGGTCCTGAGCATCGACATCTTCCGCGAGTTCGTCGCGCTGCGCAGTGAGGACGGCACCACCCGCTCGGTGCCGCTCGCCGAGCTCCGCGAGGAAGTCGAGCGCGCAGCCCCCGCCGCCGCCTCCGCCCCCCCCGCGGCGGCCGGCGCACCTCCGCGCACCGAGGAGGGCGCGCCCTCCCCGGCCGCTGCGCCGGCCGCCGGCCCCACGACGGGCCAGCCGGCCGCGGACGCCACCCCGCATCGCCGCCGCCGCCGCCGCGGCCGGCGCCGCCCACCCCCGAACCCATGAGCCGGTTCTACCTCACCACCGCCATCGACTACGCGAACGGCGACCCGCATCTCGGGCACGCCCTCGAGAAGATCGGCGCCGACGCCATCGCGCGGTACC